>JAZGIX010000079.1:0-4694 GCA_036482315.1 Acidimicrobiia bacterium
ATCTCGCTGGTCGGCGACGAAACCGACCAGTACGGGCGACTCCTTGGCTACCTGCGTTCAGACACGGGCAACATCAACCGGGGCCTCGTCATCAACGGGCACGCCATCGCCATCGCGGTCGCCCACGAAGAACTCCCCGATTTTCTTGCCGCCGAAGAGGAAGCCATCGCCCTTGAGCGCGGATTGTGGAATCCGACTGCATGCGGATCGTCGCAAGATCGTTTCGCCGTTCGGATCTGGGCAATCGAACCTGACGCCCCCGGTCGCGACGACCGAAATCCGAATGGCGAGTTCGTGGCGCTGACCAATGAGGGACCGGATGCGGATCTGTCCGGGTGGATGTTGCGGGACGAGTCCTCGGCTCACCGATATCGATTCCCCGACGGCTTCGTCCTCGCCACCGGAGAGATCATCACGGTCCGATCCGGGTGCGGAGTCGACGCCCGGCCAGACATCTACTGGTGTGCCGACGGCACGGTGTGGACCAATTCAGGTGACACCGTGCTGCTGCTCGACGGGTTCGGTGCAGTCGTGGATCGGGTGCGGTACTTCGCAGAGTGATACGTGATCGCGGTGACCCGGCGCGTAACCGGCACGCGCCACGTCGGCGTTGAGGTGGCCATCACCACCGACATCGTGATCGCGAGTGCAGCCGAGCCAGCACCAGAGCGCCGAAGCCAACATCGCACAGCTCACTCTGGGTATCTACCAGATACGAGATTCTCGGCCACTTTCCATCTGAGACGGAAGGGAAACTCATCATCAGTCCGTGATCACTCCAGGCCTCGGCAATCGAGACAGCGCCTCGACACGAGGTCGAACGTGCCGGCGTGATCGTCACCGAGGATGGAGCCGATACGTTCCAGCATCGCCGCGGGGGCGATCGGAGCACCACACCGCTCGCAAGCGGGGATGCTGGCGGATCGCACCACCACAGCACCACCGCCCACCGCGTCGAGGTCATACCCCTGCCACAGTGAGATTGCGCCGCGATCGAGTTCTGGGCATGCGGTGAGACACTGACCGCACCCAACACAGCGCTCCGCCTGGAACGAGATCCGGATGTCGTCGTCGAAAGCCGCCGTCAGAGCGGCCGTCGGACAGATGGTGCTGCACTGCGCGCAGGCCGTGCAGGTCGCGGCGTCGATGGTGACGAGGCCGCCCGCCGCCCCCTCGGCTGCCAGACGGAGCGAATCGGTGATTGCCCCGACGACGTGAATCTCGGAGCGGACCCGGTACGGATCCACGCCATCGGTGACACCAATGGGGTCACCGATGGCCCCTACCACCCAGTCCACCCGACCGGATTCGAGGCCGGCGCCGGCGAGGACCTCGGCGGCCACCCCCATTCGCTGCTCGAGGACCGCTTCCCCGCCGACGGGACATCCGACGTTCGAGCACCGTGTCGCCGAAACCGCTCCCGCTCCCAGCACCAGAGGAGCCAAGATCCACCCCACAGTGAGCATGCTCGCGCAGGCGAGCTCCACCGAGTACCACCCGTCCGGGAGGACCTCCGGCTGTGACCGGCGGCACCGGTAGCGCACTCCGACAGTCACCGGCGACGCGGCGACGAGTGCCTTTACTTGCGCCTCTATCTGACGCGCCCCGGAAGTTGGATGATCGACTGCGCCGACCGGGCAAATCGTGACACACCGACCGCATGTGACACACGACGCCTTGTCGTACTGAACCGTCGAGCCCACCCCGTGGAGTGCATCGACCGGGCACCCGAAAACGCACGCCCGGCACCCCCATTCGGCTACGCACCTTGCCGGGTCGATTCGCGGCGCCGCGACATAGGGCGGCGACGCCAGAGTCAGAAACTGATGACGGTTCACCCGGGGAGGAAGATCTATCTTGACCTGTTCGGGGATCGCGCCGGGGAAGGCTGCAGCTCGGGCAACGGCACCCGACAACTCGACGCCGAGCCGACGGTCGTCGTCGTGAAGATGAACGATCTCGACGCCGAACGGATCCGCTCCGGCGCGTCGTAGTGCTGCTTGGAATCTGCCCACGGCGTACTCGCCATCGTGCACAGCGATCACGAGAGGCGTCGATCCTGCAAGTTCCTCCAACCGCTCCGGCGACCTGCAGAGGTTGGGAATGATGACGACTTCGATATCGCCGGGAAGGGAGGGGAGGTCAGACCCTGCGTCGGCGCAGACCGCAAGCAAGGTCATCTATCCGGCCTCGATTCCCATGCAAGCGTCACCCAGTCGAGCTCGTGGACGACGAAGGCATGGGCGGCCCGGGCCAGAGCAGCAAAGAAGAGAGGGATGCCATCCACCGCCTGCACGCAGGCGTTGAACTGGGGCACCCACCGGCCGAGATGCTCGGAGACCAGGACGCCTTGACGTCGCAACGACCAATTCGAAGCCTCGACATCGCCGGTCTCGTGCCCGGCAGCCTCGTAGGCGCACAGCGTGGCCATGGCCCCGAACTCCTCAGATGCGTGATCGGGTGTCGCCGCGAAGCCGGAGGGACGAGATCCGATCTCCAGATAGAGGCTCCGAAGCTGCGCCTGCAGGGCTGCCACATCGCCAACGCGGGCGTCCACACCGTATGCACCTTCAACCGGCGGGCAAGCGGATCCCCTCACCCCGGCTTCGAATAGTCGAACGTATCCGATACCGAGCTCGTCGACGCTGACTTCGTCGATCACTCTGCCGACCCCGAACCACGGCGTCGCAAAGGCGAAATCGTCGAGCCCCATCTCCTCCAACGCCACCAGGCCGGTGGCGATGCCGTCGAGTCGATCCGTCGTAGGCGGCGAGAATCCTTCTACGGCCAGCCGATGAACGCCCTGGCGAAGCCGAGCTATGTCGCCGAGGATCACTCAATCTCGCCGTCGGACGGATCTTTCATCACCTCGTAGACGATCGCACTTCCGAAGGCGAGCAAGATCCCGAAGACGAACAGCACCGACGACCACTCCAGGCGCGGATTCGAGCAGGCGACCTCTTCGGCGCACCACGGAGCCGCACCAAAGAAGTACGTCGCGACCATGAGGCCGAGCCCACCCAGCAGGAATGTGTATGTGAGAACCCGCCTCATAGATCCGCCTCCTCCAGTTCCATGATCGGGAAGGTCTTGATGAACAGACCGACGAGCAGAGCGCCCAACGCCATGAGACCCACGATCACCGAGTATTCGATCCAACTCGGGGAGTAGGACCCGGTGCCGTATGGAATCAGCTGGGCATGAGTCTCCGACGGGACCACAATCAGGTACCGCTTCCCGATGGCCCCGATGTTGACCACGGCTCCTGCCGCCACTATCCAGCTCAGTTTCCATGTCCTTCGCACCGCCATGTAGGCCAATGCGAGCGCCGGCAGGGCCAGGCTGGCGATCGAGCCCCAGAAGATCCAGGCGTAACGCCCGGTGAGAAGGGCCTGTGACACCGACTGCTCGGCAACGTCGGCCTGATAAACGGTGGTGAGCATTTCGACGACGGTGAAGTAGAGGTACGCGAAGACGAGCAGCATCAGCAGCCGCCCCAGCCAGACAAAGGCGTCCACGGTGATGCGCTTGCCCCCCTCGACGGTGCGCCGGACGATCGCCGCCAGCACGATGAGGTGCCCCAGTCCCGACACGCCGGCGAGGGCGACAAACGCCGGCGCCTGCAAGGAGCCGAACCAACCCGGCCGGCCCACCTGGAGTCCGAACACGAAACCGAGCGACGAGTGGGCTACGACAAGCAATGGGAGGATGGCAATTGCCATCCAGAACGACGCCGTGTGATCCCGCTTCCGCTGGTCGGGCGTGTCGCGGTACCCAGAGGACCACAACCGGTAGTACCACCGCAGCTGCGACGGCTTCTCTGCCATCTTGGTGGCGTCGGCCCTTCCGGTGAGGTACAGGAAGATCAGGCTCGAAAACAGGTACCCGGCGATCACCATGCTGTAGGTACCGAAGAACGGCGACTGCGGCCTTCCGAACCTGAACAGGTTGACCAAGCCGCGCAGCGGCTGGCCCAAGTCGGCGATGATTGCCAGGCCTGCCAATAGAAGGGAGACGATCGTCAGCACCTCGGCCATCCGTGCCACCGACCTGAGTCGCTCGATGTTGAACAATCGGATCACTGCGGCGATGGTGATCCCGGCGAACGAGGCGCCGGCGAAATAGACGTCGAACGCCACGTAGAGGCCCCATGGTGCACCCCGGGCGCTCCCCAAATCGCGCAGCCCGGTTGTGATGAGACCCTCGCTCAGCTGCCGGCTGTAGGCAAATGCGCCGAACAAGACGATCGCGGCGGCGATCGCCATGAATGTGATCCACCCTCGGGTAAAGCGCCAGACTCCTTGAGGTAGATCTCGACCGGTGAGTGTGTCTGTTGTCATCGTTCCACCTTCGTCAAGGGCCGCTCGATCTCCCTCACCTTGGAGTTGGGCGGCACGCCCCCGAGGTAGTACACGCTCGGATCGGTGCCCAAGTCCTCGAGGAGCTGGAACGATTCGCGTTCGCGCAGCACGGTGCTGATCTGACTCGCCGGATCCTCCGTGTCGCCGAAGACGAGGGCGTCGACCGGGCAGGTGGCCACACAAGCCGGAAGAAGGCCCTTCTCGATCCGATGCACGCAGAACGTGCACTTCTCGATCACCCCTTTTTGGTGAGCCGAGCCTGAGGTGGTCCGCTGCTCTGGTCCGTATTTCCGGTCGTGGTCGGGGTTGCGGTACGCCGGAAACACGCCGCCG
>JAZGIX010000080.1:0-10954 GCA_036482315.1 Acidimicrobiia bacterium
GAGAGGCCAAGAGCACGAGCGCGCCGATCACTACACCGGCGATGAGCCGGGACCGCAGCCGTACCGATCGGTCTCCGGGCATGAGACCAGCATACGGATCGCTACCAACAACGGGACAGGCGAAAAGCAGCCACTACCGAGAGAGGCCGCCCATGCCGACGAGTTCGGCCGGGCATGGGACTCGACCCCGCTCGGGACGTACGCTTCACCTATACGGCACCACAGCCACGTCTCGTAGGTGTCTCAACCGGGAAGGGTGTAGCCAGAACCGCGCGATCATCTCCGCCCACCCAGCCCGCAATCCACGCCTCAGAGAGGTGGAGCATTGATTACGGTTGCTGGTGTTCATGTCGTTGCCGACACCGATGGCGAGATTGCGTGCTCTCCGAGCTGTACCGATCTTTCGCGGCCTGACCAAGGACGCTCTCTTCGATGTGGCACGAATGACGACCGAGGTAGCGGTCACTCCCGGCGACACCGTCGTCCGAGAAGGAGACCCCGGCGACTCCCTGTGCATCATCGTCGAAGGCACCGTCGAGGTAGACACGGGTGGCCGAGCGGTCGCACGGATGACCGCGGGCGACTTCTTCGGCGAGATCTCGCTCTTCGACGGTAAGCCGCGCAGCGCAACCGTTGTCGCGGTCGACGATGTGGTGCTACTCAAACTGAAGTCGTCGGACTTCGAGACGCTGCTGAAGACCCACTACGTCGCCCGCAGCGCGCTCGAGAGCCTCGCCAAGAGATTCCGTCAGGCACAAGGTTCGGACTTGCCCTAGCGGCGGTCACTCGCTGGCGGGGTCTGGCCTCGGAGTGCGAATACCCCCCACCAATCGGCCTTCGGCCGATTGACTCCCCCCAGAGGGGAGAGTGATCCAACCAACCGTCGGGCACAAGGCGACGGAAGCCGGACCTCGTCCGCCAACAGCGCCCTCGGCAGGATTCGAACCTTCTCCGCGTCACCCCAGGTAAGCGATGCTCGCCCCGTCCGAACCGAGGCGCATCGTCTGGTTCGAGCGTCATCCGGGAACCATACGCGGCACCGAGACTCGTTACGTGGCTATCGGTCGGACCGGCACCCCTCCAACCGACCGGGCGGAACGCTTCGTCATCCTGGCGGCCTCTCCAGACGTTTCTCTGGTACAAGATTCCCGGCCTCGGCTACGGGTCCTGGAACTCCGCCTTGGGTCCCAGGTAGTACCGCCGGTTCAGCACCAGGCAGACGGCATAGAAGGCTGCAAAACCGAACAAGGCGATCTCCGGAGTGGTGTTGCTGATCTGCTCACCGAACTCCTGCGGCACCACGAACGCACCGTAAGCGGCCACCGCCGAAGTCCAGCCCAACACTGGCCCCGCCTGCTCCCGATCGAACACCATGGCGATCGTGCGGAAGGTGGAACCGTTGCCCACACCACTGGCGGCGAACAAGACAAGGAATAGCAGGAAGAACGGTAGGAAGTGGTCCTGGGGCGTAGCCGACTGGAACGCCTGCTTCATGAAGTACGCCACCCCGAGCGCACTGGCAATCATCGTGACTGCGACCCATTGCGTCACCCGGGCTCCACCGACCTTGTCGGCGATCAAACCGCCGACCGGCCGAATGAAGGCCCCAATGAACGGACCTATCCAGGCGAAGGTCAAGGCGGACGGGCCGTCCGGGTTCACCAGGTCGTGGGTCATCACCCCGTCCACCATCACGTGCTGGAAACCGAAGATGACCTTGATGGCCAGGGCGAAACCGGCTGAGTAGCCGATGAAGCTGCCGAACGTCATCGTGTAGATGACGCTCATGATCCAGGTGTGCTTGTTGCCGAAGATCTTGAATTGGCGTTCCAGATTCGGCTTGATCTCGCCCCCCAGTTGCTTGAGCAGAAGAACGGTTCCCCAGATGACCAGGCCGATGATCGGATACTTCGCCCACGTCCAACCCAAACCTGTGGGACTGGGGAGGATGAAGAAGAGTCCGACTGCGGCGGATATGAATGCCAGACCCAGCATTCCACTGATCCTCAGAAACGAGCGGGGAGGTGAGGCGATGTTGGGAGATACGTGCTCGGCGCGGATGGTGTCCATCTTGAACCACCCGAGGAAGGCCAGGGGAATCAGCAGCAGCAACCACACAAAGCCGGCGTTATGGATCCAGGTCTCGGTGCCTGCGGCGATCTTCCCGATCAGGGTCCCCGAGGTTTTCTGGAGGATCATCGATCCTCCACCGAAGATCCCATAGGTCATCACCAGCGGAATCACTATCTGCATGGTCGTCACCCCGGCGTTGCCCAGACCGGCGTTCAGCCCGAGTGCCAGGCCTTGCATGCGCTTGGGGTAGAAGAAGCTGATGTTGGACATCGACGAGGCGAAGTTGCCGCCGCCGAAGCCGGAGAGGGCGGCCAACACTTGGAAAACCCACAGCGGAGTGTCCTGGGACATCAGCGCCAGACCGGTACCGACCGCCGGGATCATCAGCAACGCAGTGGTGAAGAAGAGGGTGTTTCGGCCTCCGGCGACACGGATCAGGAAACTGCTCGGGATCCGCAGGGTGGCACCGGTCAGACCGGCAATGGCCGACAGGGTGAAGAGGTCGGCGCTGGAGAACGGGAAGCCCAGGTTGAGCATTTGGACGGTGATGACGCTCCAGTAGATCCACACCGCAAACCCGGCCAACAAGCTGGGAATCGAGATCCACAGATTACGGGTGGCGACCTTCTTCCCGGTGCTCTCCCAGAAGTCCTCGTCTTCGACTTCCCACTCGTAGATATCAGCCATGTCTGTTCCCCCTGGGTGTCGCCCTAGTAGCGATCCGTCGATACCTCCGGCCTACTGGCATGCAGGTCATGCTCCAGAGATCACTCGGCATCGTGGATCAGGTCCTGGTCGAAGGAACCCTCGGGTTCCCGGAGCATGAATAGCGTCACCAAGAAGCTGATCAGCGCTCCTCCGGCCATGATGAAAAAGAAGGTCCTGGAATCGACCAGCGAGAAGATGACCAGATAGATCACGGCACCTACGTTGCCGTAGGCGCCGGCCATGCCGGCGATCTGGCCAGTCATCCGGGGGTTGATCATCGGACTCATCGCAAACGTGGCACCTTCTGCGCCTTGCACGAAGATCGAAGCGAAGATCGTGATCGCCACCGCGGCGACCAACCAGCCCACACCGCCGAATGCCGGCACCACCGTCCGCAGGCCGTCGGCGTCCACACCCGAGCCCCATCGGCCAATGAGGGCCATCAGGAAGAACCCGATGACGATTCCACCCATGTAGATCAGCATCGTCCGTTTCCGGTTGGTCATTTGGTCGGACAGGTAACCGCCGAGCGGCCGCGCCACAAGGTTTACGAAGGCGAACGAAGCGGCCACGATTCCTGCCAGAGTGGCGGTGACGAGTGGGGCGCCGGCACTGTCTCTGAGGGGCTCGAAAGTCTTCTCGAAGAAGGTCGGCAGCATCGACACGACGGCCAATTCGCCGCCGAAGTTGGCAAAGTAGGTGCTGTTCAGAGCGGCGACGCTTCCCCAGTGGTATTTCTCGTCTTCGGGAACACCTGCCCGCAGATATGGCAGGTTGATTTGAAGCGTCTTGACGACATGCCCCACGTAGACGGCCAAGAGCACGCCGTAGATGATCCACAAAGCAGTCGTGGACAGAACGGGCTCCCCGTCGATCTTCACATTGCCGACCCTCCATGCCAGCACTCCCAGCGCCCCCATGAGCGGGAACGACCACACGAGGTATTGAATTAGATCGCCGTAGGACGTGACCCTCATCGGCTCCGTCCTCTTGGATTTTTGGAGGCGTTGCCCCTCAGGCACGTCCCTGACCAGGAAGTAATACATCACTCCGTAGATGCCCATCACCAGGCCGTTGGCTGCCATCGCCCACCGCCAGCCGTTGTCACCCAGGCCCAGCCAGTCACCCAAGAAGGTGATGGCGAACCAGGGCAGGGTCATGGCAGCAAAGGCCGAACCGAAGTTGCCCCATCCTGCGTAGAAACCCTCGGCCCTGCCGATGTACTTGGGCGGGAACCATTGGGCAACCATTTTGATCCCGATCACGAAGCCGGCGCCAACCGAACTCAAGACGAGTCGCGCAATGAGCATCTGCACGAACGAATCGGCGAGCGTAAAGATGACCGTGGGGACCGCCATGACAACCATCAGCCCCGAGAAGACCACCCGGGCGCCGTAGCGGTCGATCAGCGCGCCGATAACGATACGGGCAGGAATCGTCAGAGCAACGTTGGCGATCAGCAGGACCTTGATGTGCTCATCGGTCAGCCAGCCGATCGAATCCAACATCGTGGTGGCCAACGGCGCCATGTTGAACCAGACATAGAACGTCATGAAGAACGCGATCCACGTGTAGTGCAGTGTCCTGATCCGCTCCTGTTTGAAGTCCAGCAGCTTCGGTTCCACCTCAGGCGTGAACGGTCGTTCGTCTCCGTTCATGTTCAGCGCTTCCTCCCCATGGATCCGGGATCCGATCTCCAAACCCGCGAGTGCGAATCTGCCCCTCTACTTGGTATGAGTCAGTCTCCGGTTCCAGACCACCACCTGGTGGGGTCGCCACAGGTAGGCGATCGGCACGGTCACCGCGTGCACCAAGCGAGTGAACGGGAAAACGGCAATGATGAGGAACCCGCCCAGCAGGTGCAGCTTTACGACCAACGGCAGTGTGGTCACGGTTGCGATCTCGGGTTGGAGCTTGACCAAAGAGACCATCCACGGCGCCGCCGTATGGAGGTACCAGTCGGCACCCCAGCGGAAGAAGAGCGCCACCCAAAAGCCGAGCGCGACCTGCGCCAGCAGAAGGCCGAGCAGCACCCAGTCTGCCGGCGAAGTCACGGCCCGCACCCGGGGCGTGACCACACGTCGGTAGACGAGCGCTCCGAGCGCAAAGGCAGCCGTCAACGCCAGAGCCAGCCCGGTCACTTCGAGGATGTAGAGGCGAATCGGTGCCGAAATCAAGGACGCCCAGAATCCGGGGACCAGTGCCGCAAAGAAGTGGGCCGCCAGAATGATCAGGATCGCATAGTGCCAGGGAGCAGATCCCCAACTGAGCACCCGGTTCTCCAGGAACTGCGACGACTGGCTGGAGTAGGAGAAGCGGTCGTTTCGGTACCGGTAGATGCCGACCCAAATGGCCGTAATGACGGCGAGGTACGGAAAGGCGACGAACAGCACGACATCAGACATGATCAGCGTCTCCTCACGGGGTCGGCCCCATTACCGGCAGTGGTGATGGTGAGCGGTTGCCAGTCCCTCTTCGCTACTTGCACCACCAGCCGCAGGGCGGCGACGAGATCGTGGTACGGGACGGGCGCGGTAGGTGGGCGGTCTTCTTCGCCCGCCTCATCCTCGGATCTCTTGTCTCTGCTCGCAATCAGCTCCAACGTCGGCCATATGGCCTCGGCAACTATCTCGTTGGTGAGCTTCTGGTCTTGGTTCATGGCGAGGAACCGCAAGACCACCGGTAGATAGTCCGCCAGCTCACCGGCGACCTCCATGCCCTGCGCTCGATACCGATCCATGAATTCGAGCAGTAGAGCGCTGCGTTTGTAGCTCTCACCCAACAGGTGATAGCCCAGATACAGGCTGTGGGACTCGTCCATGTCGAACGCCCGGGTGTACTCCTCCTGGAGGCGACCCAGGGTTGCCTCCTCGGCGAAGGACTGAAACTTGGACAATCTGGCCTCGCCATCCGCGGACACGGTCCCCGTCAACGTCAGGCACTCCGACAGCAGTTCGGTTGGAAGCTGCTGGGGATAGTCCAGCAACTCGGCAAACAACTCCCAGACCCGCCTCGCAACTGGTGGAGCGTTCACGGTCACCATCTCCGCTCCGGCGCCTTGATCGATCCAAAACCGGCCTCGCGCTTGTGTCGGTACGGGTCCTCGGTCTGTTCGACGGCGACCTCGCGACCGAGCGGCGGCACGACAAAGCGCTCCTCGAATGAAGGCAACGCTGTCAGACGGAAGATGGCTTCGGCTTCCTCGGCCGTGATCCCCGCCATCGCCAGCGCCTCGGCGCCCTCATCCGAGGTGACGTCACCCACCGTCTCGGCCCTCTTGTAGACCCGAACCGCAATGAGTTTGCGATAGACCTCCGTCACGATGTCTTCGTTGCCTGCCGAAAACAGAGACGCCATGTAGCGCAGCGGCACCCGGGCGTCTTCCAACGAACTCAGCAACGGCGTCAACCCTTCGGTGTCGGCACCGGCCACGTCGTAGTTGCCGTTTCTTACCTTGGCGAGAACAGGCAACATCGGAGGTACGTAATAGAGCATCGGCAGCGTCCTGAACTCGGAATGGAGGGGAAGCGCCAGCCCCCACTGCTTGACGAACTTGTAGACGGGCGACTCCTGCGCCGCCTTGAGCATGTCTTCGGGAACGCCGCTCGCCTTGGCAGCCGCGATCACATCTGGATCGAACGGGTCCTGAATGATTCCGCGCTGGGCCTCAACCAGGTCGGCATCGGGGACACTGGCAACTTCTTCGATCCTGTCGGCGTCGTACAGCAACACCCCCAGGTACCTGATTCGCCCCACGCAGGAATGGAAACACGCCGGTGCCTGGCCACTCTCCAGACGCGGGAAGCAGAGGATGCACTTCTCCGACTTTCCCGAAGACCAGTTGTAGTAGACCTTCTTGTAGGGGCAGCCCGAAATGCACATCCGCCAGGCGCGGCATTCGTCCTGGTTGACCAGCACAATGCCGTCTTCGCCCCGCTTGTAGATGGCCCCGGCCGGACACGCTGCCACGCAGCCGGCGTTGATGCAGTGATTACAGATCCGGGGCAAATAGAAGAACACGACCTGCTGGATCTCGTTGAGCTGTGCTCGCTCCTCGTCGGTGAGGACACCGAGGTTGGGATCATTGGCGGCATACACCGGAGACCCGCCGAGATCGTCGTCCCAGTTGGGCCCGGCCTCGATCTCCATGAAGTCACCGGTGATCAGCGAAACGGCGCGTGCGGTGGGCTGATCGTCACTTGCGGGTGCGGTGAAGAGATGCTGGTAGTCGTAGGTCCACGGTTCGTAGTAGTCGTTGATCGTGGGCTGACGTCGGTTGTAGAAGATGTTGCCCAACGTGCCGGACTTGCTCTGAAGCTTGAGCTTCAGCTTGCTGTCGTCCATCAGCTCCCAGCCGCCGCGGTACTCCTCCTGGTCCTCCCACATCGTTGGATAGCCGGTACCGGGTTTGGTCTCGACGTTGTTCCACCACTGGTACTCGGTACCTTCGCGGTCGGTCCAGATGTTCTTGCAGGCGACGCTGCAGGTGTGACAGCCGATGCATTTGTCGAGATGAAACACCATCGACACCTGAGCCCGAATGTCCATGTCAGTAGCTCCCTTCCGTCATCACCATTCGAGCTTCTCCATCTTCTTGATTACCACGTAGGTATCGCGGGTAAAGATGCCGATCGGACCCCAGTAGTTGAAGCCATACGTGAATTGCGCGTAGCCGCCGGCCAGGAGCAACGGGTTGATACGGGTGCGGGTAAGGCTGTTGTGCCCGCCGGCCCGCTTGCCTCCACGAATCTGGGACTTGGGCACGTAGATCGTCCGCTCCACCGCGTGGTAGTAGAGGCAGATCCCCGGTGGGACCCTGGAGCTGACTGCGGCCCTCGTTACGACTACCCCGTTGTCGTTGAAGACCTCGACCCAGTCGTTGTCTTCGATCCCAACCTTGGCGGCTTCCTTGTCGTTGATCCAGACCGGATCCATACCGCGTGACAGGGTCAGCATGCGGAGGTTGTCCTTGTAGGTGGAGTGGATATTCCACTTTCCGTGTGGCGTGATGGAGTTGAGGATGAGCGATTGATCGTCCACCGGGCTGCGAACGATGTCTCCGGTAGCGACGGGGTCGAGCTTCGGCTTGTAGGTGGGCAGATGCTCGCCGAAGTCGAGGTAGTAGGGATGGTCGTTGTACAGCTGTTGACGGCCGGTGAGCGTGCGCCACGGCACCAATCGCTCCACATTCAGCGTCCACGCCGAATAGGTCCGGCCGTCGTTGGTGATCCCCGACCAACATGGACTGGTGAGTGTCCGCCGCACTTGACGCGTGATGTCATGGAAGTTCATTCGGACGGCGCGCGTGTCTTCGGCCAGGTCCGCCAGCGGTACGCCGACCTTCTCCTCTTCGGCCTTGAATGCGGCGTATGCCACCTCACCGTTGGTCTCCGGAGCCAGGTGGAGCAAGACATTGGCCGCATCGAGGGCGTTCTCCAGGCCGGGGTACTTCTTGCCGCCCCACTCCACCGCCCTGGTACGGCGGGGGTCCGGCGCGGTGCCGACTGGACTCTCGAGGAGTTCGTCGTAGAACTGGGCCGTCGGAACGTGGACGCCGTGGCCGGAAGTGCCGTCTTCGCGAATACGCGGGCCTAGCGAGATGAAGCGGTTGTAAATGTTGGCGTAATCACGCTCCACCACATGGAAGTGGGGCGCCGTCTTGCCCGGAATCAGTTCGCACTCCCCCTTGCCCCAGTCGAGCGGCTCTGTTTGTGCCAACTCATCTGGAGTGTCGTGCTTGAGCGGAGACGTGACGACATCCTTGAACGGCTCTGGGAAGACCGAGGGCGCCATCTCGCTGATTTTCTTGGCAAACGATTTGAAGATCTCGAAATCCGTCTTCGACTCCCACACCGGCGGCACTGCTTCTCCCAGCGGGTGCACGAACGAGTGCAGGTCGGTGGTGTTGAGGTCGTTCTTCTCGTACCAGAAGGCCGTCGGCAGCACGATGTCGGAGTAGAGAGCCGAAGTGTCCATCCGGAAATTGATGTCCACCACCAGATCCATCTTGCCGCGGGGTGCCGGTTCGCGGTACGTGACGGTGTCCGTCTTTCCTTCGGCGTGTTCCTGCGCTTCGATGTTGTCGTGGGTGCCCAGGTAGTGGCGGAGGAAGAACTCGGCGCCCTTGGCGCTCGACTGTATCGCGTTGCCCCGCCAGATGAACCAGACCCTGGGCCAGTTCTCGGGAGCATCGGGATCCTCGACCGCGAGCTTCAGATCACCCGAACGCAACCGATCGACAACGTTCTCGATGATCTGTTCGTCGTCGCTTGATCCGGCGGCTTCGGCTTCTGTCACCAGGTCCAGCGGATTCTGATTGAACTGGGGGAAGAAGGGCATCCATCCCTGCCGGACCGAAGCCGCCACCAGCTCGACGGCATGGCCTTTCGCCCATTTGGTCTCCGGGGGGACACGGGCGTACTCGGTGAAATCTCCCTCGTAGCGCCATTGATCGCTATGCACGTAGTGCCAGATCGGGGTCTGCTGCAGGCGAGGAGGCTTCGACCAATCCAAACCGAGGGCCATGCTGGTCCAGGGCGCCACCAACGTGAGCTTTTCCTGCCCCACGTAGTGGTTCATGCCGCCACCGTTGCGGCCCGGACAACCCGTCAGAATTAGAGCGGTGATGGGTGCCCGATAGGACTGATTGTTGTTGTACCAGTGGTTGATGGAGGCGCCGATAATGATCATCGACTTGCCTTCGGTCACCTCGGCGTTGCCGGCGAACTCACGCGCCAGGCGGATCACCGTATCGCGGCCTATACCGGTGAGCTGCTCCTGCCATGCCGGCGTGTAGGGACGCTCGTCGTCGTAATCCTCCGGATAATCACCCGCCAGGCCTCGACTGACACCGAACTGGGCCATCAACAGGTCGTAAACGGTCGCCACCGCGACCTTGCCGCCGGTGGTCTCCACGTACCTGATCGGCACCCCGCGTTCGTACACACCACCTTCAGAGAATTCATGGAAGGAGACCTGCACCACCTCGTCGTGCTCCTCCAGGAAAGTCAGATCCGGATCGATCGGCTCGTGGTCCAACCCGTCTTCCATCTTTATGTTCCATTGACCCTGCTCGTCCTGCCAGCGGAAACCGGCCGTGCCCTTCGGCATCCGCAAAGCTCCGGCATTACGGTCGTGGACCAGCATCTTCCAATCGCCGTTTTCTACTCCCGCATACCGTTCCACTCGATTGGCGCGCAGGAATTGACCGGCATCGAAGGCATCGCCCTTTGGCCTCAGCTCGACCAGGAACGAAGAGTCGGAGTAGCGCTTGAGGTAGTCGATGAAGTAGGGCGTCTGCCGATCAGCGTGGAACTCCTTGAGGATCACGTGGTTGATCGCCATCCACAATGCCGTGTCCTGTCCCGCCTCGACCGGAATCCACCAGTCTGAGTACTTGGCGACCTGAGAGAAGTCGGGGGCGATCACCACGAACTTGGCGCCCTCGTGCCGTGCCTCGGATATGAAGTGGACATCGGGCGTTCGGGTCATGTTGAGGTTGGAACCCATCGAGATGATGTACTTGGAGTGGTACCAGTCGGCGCTTTCGGCGACATCCGTCTGGTCACCCCAGATCTCGGGGAACGCATTGGGGAGGTCGGCATACCAGTCGTAGAAGCTCATGTTGACCCCACCGAAGAGCTGCAGGAACCGGGATCCGGCCGCGTACGAGAGGTATGACATCGCCGGGATCGGAGAGAAGCCGAACACACGGTCGGGTCCGTGCTCCTTGGCGGTATAGAGACAGGCGGCGGCGATTATCTCGAGTACCTCATCCCAGTCGGAGCGACGAAAGCCACCCTTGCCCCGGGCCTGCTGGATGCGGGTGCGCTTCGCCTCGTCCTGGATGATGGATTGCCATGCCTCGACCGGATCGGAGTGGATGGCTTTCGCCTCGCGCCACAGGTCGACGAGCGCTCCGCGGACATAAGGATATTTGACCCGGATCGGGCTGTAGACGTACCAGGAAGCCGATATGCCTCGCTGGCAACCACGTGGCTCGTATGGGGGGATATCGCCACACAACAGCGGGTAGTCGGTCTGCTGCATCTCCCAGGTGATGATCCCGTCCTTGGTGTAGACGGCCCAGGAGCAGCCGCCGGTGCAATTCACACCATGGGTGGTGCGAGTGACGTTGTCGTGCTGCCAGCGGTTGCGGTAGAACTCCTCCCAG
>JAZGIX010000081.1:0-10910 GCA_036482315.1 Acidimicrobiia bacterium
CACCCCGACATCCTCGGGATCCAAGAACAGCAGCCGGCGAACAATGTCCTCGCGAACCTCGTCCTCGATGATCTCGTCGGGCTTGGTGAAGGCATTGACGACATCCGCCCGGCTGATGATCCCAATCAGAGCGCCATCCTCATCGATGACCGGGAGTCGCTTCACTCGCTTGTTTGCCATCACACGGGCTGCCTCGCCGATCGTGGCCTCCGGTCGGATCGTGATGACGTTCTCAGTCATCACCTCGGCGACTGTTTCGACGGCCGGCGGATCCACCGTGCCCTCACCGAAGAGAGCGTCGAGCAAACTGAATCGGTACGGCTGGTCGCGGTTCGCCTCCTGGCGCAGGAAGTCCCCTTCGGTGACGATCCCGATCAGTGCCCCGTCGCTTATCACCGGCAAGCCGCTCACCTTGTTGCGGACCATCGTCCTCGCCGCCTCTTTGAGCAGCGTATCGGCCGATACCGTCAATGGATCGGTCGTCATCAGATCACGGACCTTCATGGTCACTCCTCTTCTTGGCGCTCTCGCGCGATCAGAACGTCGCACGATGCGTGATTCACCACCCGATGACTCGTACTTCCGAGCACGAGCGAAGCAAGGTCGCCCCGCCCCCGGCTACCGACCACCATCAGGTCGATCGCCTGCTCATTCGCGTAATCCACGAGTACGTCGGGTGGATACCCCTCGAGATCGACTCGTTCCACGGGCCGTTGACAGCCCTCCAGGAGTGGTTCGATCTCCTTCCAGACATTGACCCTTTGTGCTTCGGTGAAGTCGTCACCGATCGTCGGCAACCCGCTCATCGCAGCGAGGACCGTGGCCGGCACATGAGCCACGAAGACGACATGGAGGTCGCCGTCCAACTGCTCCGCCAGGGCCCGGGCCCGTCGAACCGCCGTGGCGCTCGGGCCCGAATCATCGATGCCCACGGCGATCTTCATGACGGCCATTGCTCCGGTGGGTACCGATGCTCCTTTTCGGCCTGGATCCTCGCTGCGTAGGCGGCGGCCTCGCTGCGACGGCTCATCTCCAGCTTGGAGAGGACGTTCGAGACATAGTTCTTGACAGTCTTTTCAGCCAGGAACATCTCTTCCGCGATCTGCCGGTTGGTCAGACCCTCTGCGATGTATTCGAGGATCTTGCGCTCCTGCGCCGAGAGCTTGGCGAGCAGCGGATCTTCGGGCTCTTCACCCCGGATCCGACGGAATACTCGGTCGGTCATCTCGGGGTCGAGCAGCGATTCGCCCCGGCCGACCTTGCGAATGCTCTCCAAGAGATCGGATCCCTTGATCTGCTTCAGGACGTAGCCGGATGCACCCGCCATGATCGAAGCGAAGAGCGCCTCGTCGTCGGCAAACGAAGTCAGCATGAGCACATTGATCTCTGGCCAACGCGCCCGGATCTCTCGGCAAGCCTCCACTCCGCTCCCGTCTGGAAGCCGCACGTCCATGAGCACGATGTCTGGCTCATCGAATCCGACCCGGCGGATCGCCTCCTCGACCGTCCCGGCTTCGCCGACGACCGTCAGGTCATCTTCGGCCTCGATCATGGTTCTGAGCCCTTGCCGAACGATCTCGTGATCGTCGACGAGCTCGATGCGGAGAATGTCGCTCATATCCTGAAGTCTACCGAAGGACTGCCGTCTCCCCGCCCGAACAAGCCCTACCGGCGGGGCCGAAAGTCCCGAATGCACTCCGCACTGAGAGTGTCCGCCAATAGGCGGGCACTCTGGCGCCATCCCATGGCTCTTCGCGTTTGGCTCCATATCTAGCTCCTGCGTTCGGGTCCTACCCGGCCCCGAGCCACCTCCGCATGGCGGTGCCACCCTGCGGGCGGCGCTCTTTGGTACGTTCAAGTCCTCCTCGGCCTCGAACGCCTCCGCACGTTGGTGCCGCCCTCCGGGCGGCGCTGAGTGCTACGGCTCATCGCTGGGTGGCCCGGGGCCCCAACCCCAGGCCACCGAGTCCGCGCCTTTCGGCGCGCCCTCTAGAGCCTCTGCAGAGACCGGTAACCTGATGGAGCCGTGCCAACCATCGCCCCGAATCTGATCCGCGATCTCGTCGAAGCTGCAGCCAGCGTGGCAGCAGAAGTGGAGCTGACACCTCTCCTCCGTTCGACCGTCAGCACCGGTATGGAACTCACGGGCGCGAAATTCGGCGCCCTCGGCGTTCTCGGTGAGCACGGAGCACTTATGGACTTTGTGCATGTCGGTCTCGACCCCGGCGTGGCCCGAGAAATCGGCCACCTTCCGCGAGCAACCGGGTTGCTCGGCACGATCACCAGAACGGGTGCCACGGTTCGAATCGACGACATCTCCAAGCATGAGGACGCGGTGGGCTTCCCCGAAGGGCACCCCGGCATGATGAGCTTCATCGGGGTGCCGGTCAGGGTCGGCGACCGCATCTTCGGCAACCTTTACCTCACAGACAAGGACGGCGGCTTCACCGATGACGACGAGGTCATCGTCGAATTCCTGGCGGTAACCGCCGGGGCGGCCGTCTCCACGCTGCGAATGCAGGAACGATTGCGGAGAGCCGCACTGCACGAAGATCGCGAACGAATCGCCCGCGACCTGCACGACTCGATCATCCAAGACCTCTTCGCGGTGGGACTCGGGCTACAGGCTTCGATGGTCAAGATCGACAAAGACCCCGCCGCCGTGCACGACCAGCTCGACAGCGCTATCGACAAACTCGACGATACGATCTCGTCACTTCGACGATACATCTTCGACCTCAGACCTCCGGTGTGGGCCCGTCCTTCGCTCCCCAGCGAACTATCGCGACTACTGGAGGAACTCGCCGCTCCCCACGCGGTCGCAGTCGGTCTCGATTTCGATTGCCCAGCCGATGTCCTCGATGCGCCGATCGCCGACGATCTCTTCGCCGTGATCAAGGAGTCGGTCAGCAACGCCCTGCGACACGGGAAACCAACCACGGTCGACGTGCGTGTCGTCTGCGAGGGCGAAATGGTCCGCGCCTCGGTTTCGGACGATGGGATCGGCTTCGACACCGATATAGAATCGGACGGCCTAGGGCTCGACAACATGGCCGAACGGGTCGAACGGGGACTGGGGAGTCTGTTCATCGACTCGGCCGATGGACGCGGCACCGTGGTGCATGTCGCCTTCCCGATAGAGCCCCCTGGAGAGGACGAGCGGACTTAGAAGGTTCACCGATCAGCGGACTCGGCAGCGGTCACAACCGAGCCAACGGCGTCGTATCGAGGGACGTTCGCCCCTATGACGACCGAACCTGTCCTTCGATGATGGTGCTACGACCGGCATTGACAGCGACCAAGAGAGGCCCCGATCTGATGTCTGATACCAAGTGGGTGTACGCGTTCGACGAGGTCGAGATCGCCGAACAATCTGTCGACGGAGACTGGGACGCGGTCCGAGGACTTCTCGGGGGCAAGGGTGCCAATCTCGGCGATATGAGCCGGCTCGGTGTTCCGGTCCCCCCGGGCTTCACGGTCACGACCCAAGCGTGTCTCGCATACCTCGAGGCCGATGAACAGTTCCCAGAGGGATCGCAGCCCCAGATCGACGCCGCTCTCGCCCACGTCGAAGAACTCACCGGCAAGCGTTTCGGTGATGCCGAAAACCCACTCCTCGTCTCTTGCCGCTCGGGCGCCAAGTTCTCGATGCCCGGAATGATGGACACTGTGCTCAATATCGGGCTCAACGACACCGTGACGGAGAGCCTCGCCCGGCTGACCGGTGATGAGCACTTCGCGTTCGACTCATATCGACGGCTCATCCAGATGTTCGGCTCAGTCGTGCTCGGCCTACGAGACGAGCTGTTTGAAAACGTGCTCGAGCGCTTCCGGGCCACCGCCGGAGTCGAATCCGACTCCGGCCTATCGGTCGCAGATCTCAAGGCGATCGTCCATGACTTCAAACAGATTGCGGTGCGCTTCCCCGACGATCCAATGGAACAGCTCCGCCTGGCCACTGAGGCCGTCTTCAAGTCGTGGAATGGCAAACGGGCGCGCGACTACCGCAATGCCGCAGGAATCGACCACGGTCTGGGAACGGCGGTCAGCATCCAGACGATGGTGTTTGGGAACATGGGCGACGACTCCGGAACCGGAGTGGCCATGAGCCGTAACGCCACGACCGGTGAAGACCGTATCGAGGGCGACTACCTCACGAATGCCCAAGGCGAGGATGTCGTTGCCGGGATTCGCGAAACGAAGCCGATCGAAGCCCTCGGTGACGAGCTGCCTGACATATTCGCCGAGTTTCTTGGTATCGCAGAACGCCTCGAGCAGCACTACCGCGACGTGCAGGACATGGAGTTCACCATCGAGCGCGGCAAGCTCTGGATCCTCCAAACCAGGGACGCAAAGCGCACTGCACAGGCTGCGGTCCGCATCGCCGTCGATCAGGCGGAACAGGGTCTCATCACATCCGAGGAGGCCGTTATGAGAGTCCAGCCCGATCAGGTGGACTTCTTCCTCCACCCGCAATTCAGTGCGGCGTCCAAGGACGACGCGATCAGGCTCGCAACCGGTCTGAATGTCTCACCCGGAGCCGCGGTGGGGGTCGTGGCGTTCGACGCCGACCTCGCCGAACGCTGGTCCAAGGAGGAGAGCAGGGATGTCATCATGGTTCGACCGGAGACCCGGCCGGATGATGTCCACGGAATGCTCGCCGCCAACGGCATCCTCACCAGTAAGGGTGGGCGCACCAGCCACGCCGCTCTCGTCGCTCGTCAATTCGGTAAACCCGCCGTTGTGGGTGTCTCATCCCTCGAGATCGACATGAGTGCCAGAAGAATGCGGGTCGCGGGTCACGAGATAGTGGAAGGCGATTGGATCTCGATCGACGGCACGACCGGCGAGGTCTACCTCGATCGACTCGACACTGTGGTGCCCGAAATCGATGATCCCTGGCTCACCAAATTGCTCGAGTGGGCGGATGACTTGAGAACACTCGATGTCAGAGCCAACGCCGACTATCCGGTCGATGCCAAACGGGCACGTGAGTATGGAGCCCAAGGCATTGGCCTGGCGAGGACCGAGCACATGTTCTTCGAGCCGGAGCGACTCCCGATCGTTCAGGAGATGATCCTCACCGAGTCGCCGATCAAGCGGCGGGATGCGATTCAAGAGTTGCTCCCCTATCAGAGAGAAGACTTCAAAGGCCTCTTCGAGGCGATGGACGGCTTGCCGGTCATCATCCGGCTCCTCGACCCGCCGCTCCACGAATTCCTCCCCGATCACGACGAGCTGACCAGCGCCCTCTTCGAACACAAGTTCGCGCTTCGCAGCGCACAGTCGCTCGACAATCTGGACGAACTCATCGATCAAGTCGAGATTGAACAGCGGGTGCTGGCCAGGGTCAAGGCCCTCCACGAGACCAATCCGATGCTCGGCACCCGAGGAGTACGGCTCGGGATCACGGTCCCAGAACTCACGAGAATGCAGGTACGGGCCATTTTCGAAGCCGCTTGCGAGGTGACCCGCGCCGGCGTGTCGGTTCACCCCGAGGTGATGATCCCCCTGATCAGTCATGCCAACGAGCTTCGCCGCCAGCGCGAGGTGCTCGAAGAAGAGGCCAAGAAAGTGATGGCCGAGCAGGGCATCGAGATCGAGTACAAGTTCGGCACAATGATCGAGATCCCTCGGGCGGCGCTGACGGCGGCCGAGGTGGCCGAGTACGCAGAGTTCTTCTCCTTCGGGACGAACGACCTCACCCAGACGACCTTCGGCATCAGTCGCGACGATGCTGAAAGCGGTTTCCTGATCTCGTACCTGCAGGAGGGAATCCTGGAGGACAACCCCTTCGCAACCCTGGACGGCACCGGCGTCGGCAAGCTCATGCGAATCGCCGTGGAGGAAGGTCGGGCCGCCCGACCCGACCTCGAAGTCGGCATCTGCGGCGAGCACGGGGGCGATCCGCGATCGATCGCCATCTGTCACGAACTGGGCCTGGACTACGTGTCGTGCTCTCCGTTCCGAGTACCGATCGCCCGCCTCGCAGCAGCTCAGGCAGCAGTGCGTTCGCGCGACTAGCCGCCGTCGCGCCCCAGCGGGTCGACGCGCCTTCCCAGTCGGCATCGGACTGCGGTCGAGATGCCCGATCTAGACGCCGTCGCGCGCCATGTGCTCGACGCGCCTACCCGTTCGACCAATAGGCGCGATCGAGATGCCCGATGTACGACGGGAGATCGGTTTCGGGCATCGGATATCGGGTATCGGGTATCGGGCATCGCCAAAGCCGGTCAAGCACGCGATAATCGGTACGTGATCGACCTGAGTGCCGAGGAGTGTCAGCGGATCCTCGCTGACGGGCGAGTCGCCCACATCGCGCACACCTCCGATGGGCAGCCGTATGTGACCCCGATGTCGTATGTGATGGTCGACGGTGACTTCTACTTCAGAACCGGGACCGGGCGCCGGGTCGATGCGATCCGAGCAAATCCTCGCTCCTGCGTCGACGTCACGATCCTGCGCGAAGGGGAGGCTTGGGAGAGCGTCGTGTTCTGGGGCGATGCCAGATTCATCGATGACCCCGATGAGCGCTCCCGGGTCGTCGCCGCGCTACTGAGCAAATATCACTCCGAAACGGCGATGGGTTCCCCTTCGCCCTCGATGCTGCCCGTCGAGCATCCAATCGTGGCGATCACGCCGGAGTCCATATCCGGACGTGCCTCGGGTGGAGGTCTCACCACGAAGACCCGGCCGGGCCGGCTCTAGAGCGTCCTCGAACCGACGCCGGCGCTCACCGGGCTCGCTGAGCGGCGGGGATGTCCTTACGGCTCGGCAACCAGCCTTGCTCGACCGGGCGAACCCTGACTCGCAGGTCGACGACCGACAAGCCTTGTCCGGGGGCAAGCACCTTCACCGGATTGAGATCCATTTCGACGATCTCGGGTAGATCATCGACCATCGCAGAGATCCGCAGCAGCGTGTCGCGCAGTGCCGCCACGTCGCCCTTCTCTCCGCCGCGGTACCCCTCGAGCAGCCGCGCCGACTTGACCTCGGTGATCATCTCGGCGGCGTCCACATCGGTGAGCGGGTGAATCCGGAACGAGACGTCTCCGATGAGTTCGACGAAGACACCGCCGAGCCCAAAGGCGATGAGCGGCCCGAACGACGGATCCTCCGTCATCCCGATGATGACTTCGTGGCCCCCCGTCACGAACTCCTGGACAAGTACGCCGGTGGCGTCATCGACCACGTTGAACACCTCATCGAACGCCGCGGCCACGTCTTCGGGCTGCACGTCGAGAGCGATCCCGCCCACATCACTCTTGTGGAGTGCGCTCGGTGAGAGCACCTTCAGCACCACCGGGCCTCCTATGTCTTTGGCGGCCTCCGCGGCCTCGGCAGCGGTGTGGACGACTCGCGATCTGGCATATGAGATCCCATACGCCTCCAGGATGGCTTCGGCCTCCGCCGGCTCGAGCCAGCCACCGCCAATCCCCAGGCGCCCCAGTGCGGTGTCGAGTACCCCACGACCTCGATCACGCTGGAGATCGTCGAACTCGACGGTCTCTCCCTCGGGCCTTGCCCGCCATTCTGCGTATCGGGTCGCCCTGGCTAGAGCTCGTGCCGCAGGCTCCGGGAAGGCGTACTGCGGGACCCGTACCGTCGAACGAGCCACCGGAGGCCGACTGTTGGTGTCGGCCTCCATATACACAGCGAGGATCGTCTTGCCCCCGGTACCTTCGGCGACGACCTCGGCGACGGCGGCCTGGACCTGCACCAGACCCCCGGGGGTGGTGGGAATGAACACGACGATCACCGAATCGACCTCATCGCTATCGAGCAGAACCCTCAGAGTGGTTCGGTACTGCTCCGGTCCGGCAGAAGCGATCATGTCGACCGGGTTGCGCACCGCAGCCTCAGGAGCCAGGAGAGGCCGCATCTCGTCCTGCAGTTCCTGTGAGAATTCGACCACATCCAATCCCTCAGATTCGAGGGCGTCGATTGCGAGGATGCTGGGCCCGCCCGCGTTCGTCAGGATTCCAACACGCCTTCCCTTGGGAAGTGGCTGGTTGGCGAGCAGCGAGGCAACCTCGAACAACTGCTCGAGTGTGTCCGTCCTGATGACGCCTGCCTGTCGGAACAACGCGGAGACGGCGACTTCGACACTCGCAAGAGCCCCGGTGTGACTACTGGCTGCTCGGGCTCCTGCCGCGGTTCGGCCCGACTTCACCACTACCACCGGCTTCGACCTCCCCAGCCGACGGGCGATACGGGCGAATCGACGCGGGTAACCGAACGACTCGAGGTAGAGGAGGATCACGTCGGTGGCGGGGTCTCCCTCCCAGTAGAGCATCAGATCGTTTCCGCTGACGTCGGCCTTGTTGCCCACCGAGACGAAGGTGGAGATCCCGATGTCGGATTGGCGGGCGTAGTCGAGGATGGCGATGCCCAACGCGCCCGACTGGCTCGACATCCCGACATTGCCTTGCGGGGGGAACGCCGGGGCGAATGTGACGTCGAGCCGAACCGCCGGATCCGTGTTGAGCAGTCCCATGCAGTTGGGGCCGATCATGCGCATTCCGGCATCGCGTACGATCGACAGCAGATCGTTCTCGAGCTTCTGACCCTGCTCACCGGTCTCCGAGAACCCGGCGCTGATCACCACAATCCCCTTGACGCCCTTGGCCGCACAGTCGCGGGCGACATCGAGGACGAACTGGGCCGGGACGACCACGATCGCCAAATCAACCGGATCAGGAATGTCCGAGACCGATGGATAAGCCTTGACCGAGCTGACGCTGGCGGCGTTGGGGTTGACCGGATAGACGGTCCCCGCAAAGCGCCCTCCGAGGATATTTCGCATGAGGCGGCCACCGATCGAGTGCTCGTCGCGACTCGCCCCGACAATGGCCACCGACCTCGGGTAGAAGATCGGAAGCAGGGAAGCTGCCACAGCGCGTTGTTCGTGAGCACCGGCGGCCTCGATGACGTCGGCCGTCGACTCGACCGGGAAGTCGACCGTGTACACGCCCTGCTCCAACTCGCGATGCATGACGAACCCGGCCCCGCGGAAGACGCGCATCATCGCGTAGTTGTCTGAGAGGACGAAGGCACGAAAACCCTCGATGCCGTTGTTGCGGGCGTAGTTGGTCAGGTGGGTGAGCATCTGGGTCCCCAGACCGCGGCCCTGCTGGCCATCGGCGACACCGAAAGCCACCTCGGCCAGCGATGGCTCGTCCTCCAAACGGTCATAGCGGCCAACCGCTGCCAACTCACCGCCGATCTCGACCACGAAGGCCATCCGGTCGTCGTAATCGACATTCGTGAAGTACTCCAGCTCCTCCGGCGACAACGCCTTCTTGTGGCTGAAGAAGCGGTGATACACGGAGTCGCGACCCAACCGGTGAAACAGCGCGTCCAGCGCCGGGGCATCGTCGGCCTTGATCGGACGGATGCGAGCGATACCGCCGTCGGAAAGCACGACGTGAAATTCGTAGTCAGTTGGATAGGCCGCCATGGCACCGATTCTCGCACGGTGAGACGTGGAGCACGACGCCGCATCCGGACGCGACAGTGCCCCCGCCTCCGGGAGCACTCGTCGAAGTCTGTGGGCCGTTTCCCGTCATGCCCAGGACCGGGGTATGCAGCCGTCAGAGCAATGAGCCACTCGGGGAACCATGAAACGCTTCACGAGACACCTCCTTTCCATATCGATGGTTATCAATACATAGCTTGACACATATATCGATATATGTCAATGTATTTCTCATGGAGAAGATGGTGTGCTGCACCCCGCTGCTGACAATCGCGCTACCGCGATCCGATGCCGACGAGTTGGCCGCCAGATTCAAGGCACTGGCGGACCCGGTCCGGCTCAGGCTCCTCAGCCTGATCGCCGACCGGGGCGAGGTGTGCGCCTGTGACCTGGCGGTCCCGTTGGGGATCTCGCAGCCCACCGTGAGCCACCATCTCAGAACGCTGTTCGAAGCAGATCTCGTCGAACGAGAGCGGCGGGGCCGCTGGATTCACTATCGGCTGGTCGACTCCACCGTCGAGGCCTTGCGCCAGGCGCTATCCCCCGCGATCGTCCCGTCTTAGGTCGATGCCCGATGCCGAGAGTCGGGAATCTGAGTCGGGAGTCGGGAATCTGAGTCGGGAGTCGGGAGTCGCCTGAGCAGCAATGTCGCTTCTACGCCAACGCGACCAGGTCGAGTAGTGACTCGTCGAAGTAGACGGAGTTGCCGTCCGGCATCAGTACCGCACGATCGGGTCTCAGCGCTTCGACGAATTCGGTGTCGTGGCTTACGACGATCAGGGTCCCGGTGTAAGTATGCAGTGCCTCCAGCAGCGCTTCCTTCGCCTGCGGATCGAGGTTGTTGGTCGGCTCGTCGAGCATCAGCAGATTGTGTCGGCCGACCACGAGCATCGCCAGCGCCAACTTCGTCTTCTCCCCGCCCGATAGCGTCCCCGCATCCTGTTCCACCTTGTCGGCCAACAGGAAGTGCCCCAGGAGCGACCTCAGCATCAGGTCGGTCTCTCCGTGGGAGACCGATTTCATGTGCTCGAACACGGTCACGCCCGATGTGATCTGTTCGTGCTCCTGTGCGTAGTAGCCCATCGACAGCTTGTGTCCCGGCACCACATCGCCGATATCGGCGATCATGATTCCGGCGAGAATCCTGAGCAACGTCGTCTTGCCGGCGCCGTTGAGTCCCATGATGACCAGGCACTCACCCCGTTCGACGTAGATGTCGATGTCGACAAACACCACGTTGTCGTCGAATGCCATGGCCAGGCCCTTGCCTTCCAGCGGAATCTTTCCCGAAGGTTCGGGCTGGGGGAACCGGAGCCCAACCGACCTCCCCTCTTTCGTCACTTCGACCAGATGTTCCTTCATCTTGTCTGCCCGGGTCTGCATCGACTTGGCTCGCTTCGACATCTTCTCGGTCGTACCCATGAATCGACGA
>JAZGIX010000082.1:0-2429 GCA_036482315.1 Acidimicrobiia bacterium
GGGCATCTACACCGGACTCGATCCGGTGATGCTCGCCGCCACCGGTGTCTGGCTGGCCCGAACTCTCGGCCACGACCATCCCCCGGCAATGCTGGGCCGGGTTCCCGAATGGCCACCCTCGTAAGCGTCACCCACTGGATCTGATAGTCGCTCGCCGACACGCCTGCGCGGAGCCCCCCACCAATCGGCCTACGGCCGATTGACTCCCCCCAAAGGGGAAAGTGATATTCCTCCTTGACCCGCAGTGACGGCTGATCGGTGCGTAAACGTCTCTACCGTCTTCTCGCCATGCCCGTGCCCACGTCTGACCTCATCAGCGCCATCGCCGTCGTCACCTTCGCCGCTCTGGTTCAGGGCGTTGTCGGTATTGGATTCAACGTCGTGGCCGTGCCGACACTTCTTCTCATCAACCCGCTGCTTGCTCCGGTCCCGAGTCTGCTGCTTGCCGTCCCGCTGACCATCTGGCAGTTGCTCAGGGAAAAGGGATCGATCGATCGATCCGGCGTGGGTTGGATCTTGCTGGGGCGTTTCCCCGGCGGGTTGATCGGCCTTGGGTTGCTTCTACTTCTCAGTGCCCGGGTACTCGACCTGGCCATCGCCGGCATCGTCCTTCTCGCCGTCGCCATCGTTGGGAGCGGCACGGCAGTCCGGCGAACCCGGGCTACCGAATTCGGTACCGGGGTGGTGTCGGGCATCACCGGAATAGTGGGAGCGATCGGCGGACCCCCGGTCGGCATCCTCTATCGGGACACGCCTGGTCCGATCATGCGATCAACGGTGGCGGTCGTCTTCAGCGTGGGTCTTCTGATGTCGATCGGACTGAGGGCGCTCGGGGGGCAGATGAACACCACGGATCTGGAGATCGCCCTTTACCTCGCCCCGGGCATGGTTGTCGGATTCGCCGTCAGCGGGGTGGTCAAGGATCGGGTCGAGGGACCTCTGATTCGCCGCGGCATCCTCATCATCTCCACCATCGCCGCGACGGCTCTCCTACTACGCGGAATATTTGGCTGAACCGACCGTCAACCAGAGGGCGACTACTCAGCGACCACCGGCGCGCCCTCTTACTCGTCGGCGTCGAACCTGAAGGTGAAACTCGCCTGCGCCGTGGACCCGCCGAGTTCGACCAGGCCGAATGGATCCTCGGCCGTCGCGGCACCGTCTTCATCGAAGTCGATGATCATCCGTATCCAAAGCACGATCTCGTCCTCTGCTTCGCCTTCGAGAACCTCGTCCAACTCAATCGAGATCTCATCATGGGTTCCGGCGACCTGACTCCCGCTCAGGTGGATTCGAGTGCCGGGTTGCCCGTTGTTTTCCGTGAGCAGTTCGATAAAGCCAGAGCTGGGAAGCACGACTTGCAGAATGGAAATGACCGTGCCATCGCCCTCTTGATCCTCGACGGTGATCGACGTCGGCTCGAGCGGGACGACCGTGATAATCGCCGACACAGTCGCGAGGCTTCCGTCGACCCGCACCGCGATGTCGTCCTTGGCTGGATCGAAGAGACCGTTCTCGTCGCGATCGACCCAGGCGGCCAGGAACACCAGACCACTTACCCGCAATAGGGGGTTCGGAGTGAATTCGATGTCGGCCACGGTCCCTGCCGGCAGCAATTCGGTTATGGCCAACACCTCGCCGGGTTCTCCTTGCACATTGCTCATGAGCGCAACGAAGCCCGGCGCCGGCAGCACCGCGGCGGCCGCCAGCACGGATGTGCCGTCGGTTCGTTGTTCTTCGAGAGTGGCCTCGCCAGGTTGCAGCGGTGGCAGCAGTTCGATCAAGGCCTCCGCGGTGGCGGCGTCACCATTGGCGAAGGTCGCGATCTCGTCGATGAGCGAGTCGGGTGCCTCGTACGTATAGACACCGTCTCGATCGAGGTCGACGTGGATCGTGGCGTGCACGATCGTGTCCTCAGTGAGCGGGAGAAAGAACGGGATTGGAACTCGGGCGATCACTCCCTTTCGCAGAATCTCGCTGATCCCGATGATCTCCCCGGGCCCCCCTCCCTGATCGATCCGGGCAACTACCCAGCCATCGTCGGGCATCGTCACCGAGGCGAGCGTGAGCGACGTCCCCTCGACCCGCTGGTCCTCGAGGACGATGTCGGCCGGTCCGGTGGTTGGCGGTATGTCCTCAGGGTCGGCCACGGTGGTGGTGGTAGTGCCCGACGACTCATAGGTGCAGGCCGTCGCGACCAGGGCAAGTGCGACCAACGAGATCGTGAGGCGGCGAATCATCACCGCAGAGATTAGAAGCGAGCGGCGTTCATCCCACTGTTCCGCTCGCTACAGCGTCACGCACAGAGGCGAGGCCGGTCATGAATGACAGCCAAGCCGATCGAGGCAGGTCTGCCCAGCCCCCCTCGGGCGGGTCCATAGGCCCGTCGGGCGGGTACACGAAGATTCCCAGGAAGACGGCGTTGTCAC
>JAZGIX010000083.1:0-10001 GCA_036482315.1 Acidimicrobiia bacterium
CCGACGACGATCGCAGACTCGGTGATGCTCTGTTGTCCTCGGTGAAGGACCGCCTGGAGCATTCGATAGTGGTCGAGGACGCGGTTCGCCGACTGCAGCCGGTGGCGACCGGCATCACCCATCCCTCTGATCCGGTGCTGCATCGCTTTGCCACCGTGCAGCATCTCGCCACGCCGATCACGGGAATCACCGATCGCCGGGTTCTCGAACTGGCCGCGGTGCTGCACCCCACTGCGGCCGTTGGAGGTTCGCCCCAGACCGAGGCGCTGGCGTTCATCGCCAAGCAGGAGGGCATCGACCGGGGTTGGTATTCCGGCGGCATTGGATGGATCGAACCCGGTGGGGACGGCGAGCTCGCCGTAGCACTGCGCTGTGCTCTGGTACGCGGGGACCGGGCGACCATCTACGCCGGCAACGGGATCGTGAAGGGAAGCGACCCCGACGAGGAGCTGGTGGAGACCCGGCTCAAGCTACGTCCGATGCTGGATTTGCTGACTGATCGGTAGCTTGCCGCCTGCTGCAGGCAGCAGTACCTGGCGTTGTTCCGCGGGAGGTAGGTGACGCGTCTCCGGTTCCTTCACAAGCACGCCGTCGAGTATCCAGTACCCATTATCCGAGAAGGTGAAACTGCTTACTGGTTACTGGTCTCAGAGCGTCGCCAGCGCGTCCCGTACCGCTTGCTCGATCTCGCGATGGATCTCCACGTTGGCGGAACGGTCGGTCATTACTTCGACCAGCCGTGGTCGGTCCGTTGGCTTGGCCACCGTTTCGGTCACGGCCGTCGTGTCATCGACGGTCTCGGCCTCGACGCCGAACGAGTTGGCAATCCGGGAGAGCGATAGGCCATGGGGCGTGCCGAAGTGGCGTTCGAAGTGCTCGTGGTCGGCCTGTGGCAAGAAGTGAAAGATTCCCCCACCGTCGTTGTTGACGACGATGATCGTGAGCGGGATACCGAGGCGGGAAGCAGTCGCCAAGGCGCCGATGTCGTGCAGCATGGATAGGTCGCCCGAAAGGGCAGTTGTCGGCGTACCTCCGGAGGCTGCTCCCAGCGCGGTAGAGATGAACCCGTCTATCCCGTTGACGCCGCGGTTGGCGTGGATGGTGATCGGGCGGTCGGAGACGGGGAAGAACGAGTCCACATCCCGGATCGGCATCGAGGACGCGGCCCACAGCATGGATCCGCCGGGGAGACCGTCGTGCACCGCGGCCGCGATTCCCGGTTCCGATGGGCCGGAAGCAGCGTCGATTGCGGCTCGTGCTGCTTTTGATGCGACGACATCAGCAGTTCTCCATCGTTCCAGCCACTCGGTGGGGGCCGGTCCGGCGGTACTGAGGGGGCCGACGGCAGCGGCGACGCTGCTCCTCAGTATTAGACCTGCCGATGCCATCGGATCGGGCCAGCCGCTGGGGGTGATGATCGTTTGCGGGACGTCGGGGTGTCGAGCGAGCCAGGTGGTGAGCGCCTTGGATGTGGGGCGAGCACCGATGCGCACCACGAAATCGGGGGTCGCGTGGTCCAGCCAATCTGCCGAAGCGAGGAGGTCGCTGCCGACGACTGCAGCCGTGGGGTGAGTGCCGGATCGGAGACCCGAAATCGGATCGGACAGGATCGGCCAACCCAGCGCGACGCCCATCTCGGCCACCGCCCGGCAACTCGAACGATCGGCTTGGGGTCCGGCCACGATGATGCCCCGGCGGGCGTCGATCTGCGTGGTGAGTCTGGAAAGTACCTCCGGGTCGGGGGCGACCGATGGTTGGGTGGCGTGCGGGATCCGTAGATCCTCGGTGGGGTGGTCGCCGATGACGAGGGGTTCGCGGAATCGGATGTTGAGGTGGACCGGTCCGGGCGTAACTCCCATCGATTCGGAGATGGCGCGCCCGGCGAGGGAGGCGGTGCGGTCCGCTCCCGAATCCATCGGCTCGGGGACGTCGAGGTCGTGTGCCCATCTGACGGCCGAGCCGAACAGGTGGCGTTGGTCGATTGTCTGCGAGGCTCCGATGTCGAATAGCTCGGTTGGCCGGTCGGCGGTCAGGGCGATCAGCGGTGTTTGCGAGGCATCGGCTTCGGCAATCGCCGGGTGGAGTTCGGTGGCGGCGGTGCCGGAGGTGGTGACCATCAAGACGGGCCGGCCGGTCGTCTTGGCAATCCCCAGAGCAAAGAAGGCCGCAGAGCGTTCGTCGTGATGGGACCAGTCGTTGATCGGGGAGTCGGCCAGAGCGAGCGATAGCGGAGCGTTGCGTGATCCGGGAGTGACACATGCGTGCTCGACCCCGGACGCGGCGAAGGCTGCGATGAGGGTGCGGGCAAATATGGTGTTGCGGTCGGTCACCGCCGCGACGCTAGTGCTCTGGCCGGCGATGGCGCCGGTTCGGCACGGCTCTAGAGCTGAACGCCGATTGCGAGCAGCAGGCCGACGATCACGTGGAGCCGGGCGTTCGCCTCGAGGGCGGAAATGAGAGATGGCCCATCGACCTTGGTGCTCACGATCCGGATTGGCTGTAGAGCGAAAGGAAGCGCCAGCAGAGCGAGCAGCGTCCCGGCCTGGGTGGCGCCGACCGCGGCGAATACCGCTATCAGCACGAAGGCGCCGATTATCAACGCCGCAAAGAGAACGCGGGTGGCGGTTCGTCCGAGGACAACTGCCAACGTGCGTTTGCCCACCACCCGGTCGGTGTCGATGTCCCTCACGTTGTTCGTCACCAGGATCGCCGTGACCAGGAACCCGACCGGGATTGCCAGCAGCCAGGCGTCGAGGGGCGCGGTCGTGTCGTGCACGTACCTGCTTCCCACCACTGCCACCGGGCCGAAGAACGTGAACACGAAGAGTTCGCCGAGGGCCCGGTAGCCGTACGGCCAGGGCCCACCCGTGTAGCCGAGCATCGCCAAGACGGATGCCACCCCGATGACGATGATCACCCAAGACGAAATCCAAGCGAGGTAGGCGCCGAGTACCGCCGCCAGTCCGACGACGATTGCGGCTCCCGTCCAGACCTGTCGAGCCGTGAGCAGGCCGGTGGCTACCGCCCGCGGCGGCCCGATCCGCTCTGCGGTGTCGGTGCCGCGCTTGGCGTCGGAGGCATCGTTGGCGAAGTTGGCGGCGAGGTTGATGAGAACCGCGCCCACCAGAACGGCAGCAAACGCATCCCAGCGAAACACGTCATCCGCGGCAGCCAACCCGCTCCCCACCAGCACCGGCGCCACCGCAGCCAGAAGGGTCGGCGGTCGCGCCGCGACCAGCCAGGCTTTCACGGAAGTCGGGGGAACTCGTCGAAGCGAGGTTCCCGCTTCTCGTTGAAGGCGTTGCGGCCTTCTTGGGCCTCATCCGACATGTAGAAGAGGAGTGTGGCGTCACCGGCGAGTTGCTGCTGGCCGGCGAGTCCGTCCGATGCCGCGTTGATGGCGGCCTTCATCAAGCGAACCGCAAGCGGAGATTTCTGCAGAATCTCTCGAGCCCAAGCGACGGTCTCGTCCTCGAGGCCGGCCAGCGGCACAACCTTGTTGACCATGCCCATCTCGTAGGCCTCAGCGGCGCTGTATTGACGGCACAGATACCAGATCTCGCGGGCCCGCTTGTCACCGACCATTCGGGCCAGCAGGCCGGCACCGTATCCGCCATCGAAGGATCCGACCTTGGGTCCGGTCTGGCCGAAGATCGCATTGTCGGCGGCGATGGTCAGATCGGCCACGAGGTGGAGGATGTGCCCTCCGCCGATGGCGTAACCCGCAACCATGGCGATGATCGGTTTGGGGAGACGACGCATCTGGATCTGGAGATCGAGCACATTGAGTCGGGGCGTGCCTTTCGGATCGACGTAGCCGGCGTCGCCCCGGATTCTCTGGTCTCCGCCCGAGCAGAACGCCTTGTCGCCTTCGCCGGTGAGGATGATGACACCGATGTCGGCATCGTCACGGGCCTGCTCGAAGGCGTCACTCATCTCGAACAACGTCGTGGGCCGGAACGCATTGCGAACCTCAGGCCGATCGATCGTGATCTTGGCGATGCCCGCGATCGTCTCATACCGAATATCGGTGTAGTCGCCGTGTGATTCCCACTCGAAGGCCATGACCCTCCCTTCAGATTCCGGCCGGGATGGTAGTTACGCCGCAGCAAGACACCCTGCGGCGGTAGCGTGACCGGATGGACTGGTTGGCCGCCTCAGCCGACGCGTACCCGGATGCACCAGCAATCATCACGGAGCAACGCACCGTGTCGTATCGCGAGTTGGACCAGGCCGCCGATGGAGTGGCATCGATCATTTCGTCGAGCGGGTCGTTCGGTTCGCGCGCCGTGGCCTTCTGGGGTGAGCGGACGATTGAAGCTGCCGCGGCCGTCTGGGGAATCCCCCGGGCCGGCGTCGCCGCAATGGCAGTGGACCCTCGCACTTCGCCATCCGTCGCGATGGATGCGACCAGGGCCGCCGGCGTTGGCGGCCTATGGACCACCCCCGACGGCGGATTCGATCGCCTGATGGACCGGGGAAACGATGGTCCGATGGCAACGCCCCGACCCGAAGTGACCTACATCGTTTCCACATCGGGCACCGAGGGCAATCCTCGGGGTGTCGTGCTGACCGACGACAACCTGGCTGCGGCCGTGGCCGGTTCCCGCGAGCGACTGGGCAACAATCAGGACGATTCCTGGTTGTGCGCACTCCCACTGTTCCATGTCGGGGGACTGTCGATTCTGTGGAGACAGGCCGAGGCCGGAGCACCGGTATTGCTGCTCGACCGCTTCGAAACAGACTTGGTCGCGGCGGCGCTCGGAAGCGTGACATTTGCCTCACTGGTGCCGGTGATGCTGCATCGCCTGGTACGCACCGGTCGGGAGTGGACCGGTATGGCTGTCGCCTTGATAGGGGGAGCGGCTGCAGATGATCGACTGTTGTCTGCCGCCCGTACGGCAGGCATCCCCGCCATCCCGACCTATGGGATGACCGAGACGTGCTCGCAGATCGCAACACCGGCACCGGGAGCGGCTCTCGATGGCTCGGTCGGTAAGGCGTTGCAGGGTGGCGAGATCAGAGTGGTTGCCGGGGGTCAATCGGTGGTGGGTGGCGAAGGACAGATCGAGGTTCGGGGGCCGATGGTCAGTCGGGGATATGTCGGTGAGCCCGATCGGGCACCGGATACGTGGCATACCACTGGAGATATCGGAACGATCGATGGCGAAGGACGTCTGACGGTGATGGGTAGATCGGATCGGGTCATCATCTCCGGGGGCGAGAACGTTCACCCGCTGGCGGTCGAACGGCTGCTGATGGCCAACTCGGCGATTCATCGTGCCCACGTGTTCGGTCTGCCGGATTCCGAGTGGGGGATGCGGATCGTGGCAGAGGTCGAGTCTGATGTCGGAGTCGAGGCACTCGAGGCGTGGGCCTCACAGAAGATGTCTCCCAACATGCGCCCCCGCGAGTGGCGGATAGTCGAGCGGGTGACAGACAAGCTGGACGGCTAGGGAGTGCGGCTGCGCGATAGGGCCGACGGTTCTCTTCTGAACACTCCCCCCAAAGGGGAGAGTTATCCAACCAACCGTTGGGCACTAGCCGCGACAGATCACTTTGTGGGCCCAGCAGTCGGGAGTCGGGAGTCGGGAGTCGGGAAACGGGAAACGGGAAACGGGTCGCCCGAACCCGGCAGCATCGCGCTCTCTGACCGGCCCCTATCCACTTCGCCCCCTAGTCTCTGCGGGTCCACCGACAGAGGTTCCTGCTCCTGTGCTTCCAGCCAGACTCCACGCCTCCGATTGCCCCAGTCTCGGGAGCCGCGGTCGACACCCGTCACCTCACACTCACCGCGGTAGACGGGATCGAGTTCACGGTATTCGAGGCGATTGGGACCGGAAGTGGACCGTCGGTGCTGGTGCTTCCCGATGTCAGGGGTCTGTACGGCTTCTACGAGGAACTTGCGATTCGGTTTGCCGAACGCGGCATGCATGCGGTTGCCATCGACTACTTCGGGCGCACCGCCGGGCTCGGGTCGAGAACCGACGAGTTTGATTACATGCCGCACGTCCGCGCAACGACATTCGACGGCGTGCGTTCTGATTCGGCGGCTGCCGTTGCTCACCTCAGGTCGCTGGATCCGACCCGGAAGGTCTTCACAGTCGGGTTCTGCTTCGGAGGATCGAACTCGTGGCATCAGGCCGCAAACGGACTCGATCTTGCCGGAGCCATCGGGTTCTACGGGCATCCCAATCGGGTGTTTCCCGAAGGCGCGACGCCGCTCATCGAGCGGGTGGATGAGTTCACGAGCCCTTTGTTGTGCTTGATGGGTGGTGACGACCCCGGAATCCCGGTCGAGGAGATCGAGGCGTTTCGCATGGCGCTCGAAGCCGCCGGTCACGATCACGAAATAGTGGTCTACGACGGCGCCCCTCACTCCTTCTTCGATCGCAAATACGACGAATTCGCAGAGGCCTCCGCTGACGCCTGGGCGCGTGAGCAGGCATTCGTCGATCGCCTGTCGTAAGAGGCGCGCCGGTAGGCGGGTCTAGCGAACCACACGGTGACTTCTTCTGGGATGACAGGGCCGAGTGCCCCTGGTCCACGCCCAACCGAACGGCGATAATCCGACGACGAGGAGGTGGTTGTGACGCGTCGTAGTTGGGCCGAGCCCTGGAAGATCAAGATGGTGGAGCCGATCCGGATGACGACCGGGGAGGAACGTGAGCGAGCCATCCGGGAGGCGGGCTACAACACGTTCCTGCTTCGCAGCGATGACGTCTACATCGACCTGTTGACGGACTCCGGAACGTCTGCGATGTCCGACCACCAGTGGGCCGGCTTGATGGTCGGTGACGAGTCATACGCGGGTAGCCGTTCGTACCAACACCTGTGTGAGTCGGTCGAGGACGTCTACGGGTACCCGGAATTCATACCAACACACCAGGGCCGCGGGGCCGAGCACATTCTCAGCCAGATTCTGATCAAGCCGGGTGATGCCATTCCAGGCAACATGTACTTCACCACCACCCGGTTCCATCAGGAGCATGCCGGCGGGACCTTCGTCGATGTGATCGTCGGCGAGGCGCATCAGCCTGAGTCTGAGTTCCCGTTCAAAGGCAACGTAGACCTCGTCAAGTTGCAGGCGGTGATCGACGAGTACGGCGCCGAGCGGATCCCGTACGTCTCCGTCGAGACGAACGTGAACATGGCCGGAGGACAGCCGATGTCGCTCGAGAACCTGCGGGCCACCTACGAGCTCTGTAATCGACAGGGCGTTTTGGTGATGCTCGATGCCACCCGCGCCGTGGAGAACGCCTGGTTCATCAAGCAGCGCGAGGGCGGGCAGATGGATCGGTCAGTCGCTGAGATCCTTCGAGAGATCTGCAGTTATTCGGATGGCGCCACGGTCTCGTCCAAGAAGGACAACCTGGTCAACATCGGCGGGTTCCTGGCGTTGCGCGATCCGGAGCTGGCCCGGCAGGCACGCTCGCTTCTGGTGGCGTTCGAGGGGCTGCACACCTATGGCGGGATGTCCGGCCGCGATATGGAGGCACTCGCCAGAGGGATCAGGGAGATGGTGGCGACCGACGATCATGTTCGAGCCCGTATCGGGCAGGTCGAATACCTTGGCGACATGCTTTTCAAGGTCGGAGTGCCGATTGTGCGACCGGTGGGTGGGCACGGGGTATTCATCGACGCCGCCAAAACGCTCGATCATCTTCCCCAGGAGCACTTTCCCGCCCAGGCTCTGACCGCGGCGGTCTATGCCGATTCCGGGGTGCGCGGAATGGAGCGCGGGATCGTGTCCGCCGGCCGCGACCCCGAGAGCGGAGAACACCATGTGCCGAAGCTGGAGTTGATGAGACTGGCGATTCCGCGACGGGTGTACACCCAGGCGCACATGGATGTTGTTGCCGAGTCGATCGGGGCCACGTACGAGCGGCGGCATGAAATCGGCGGTCTCCGATTCACCTATGAGCCCTCGTCGTTGCGGTTCTTCCAAGCCCGGTTCGAGCCACTCGACTGACCGGAGATAGTCCGACGACGCCTCAATGGGCGCGTGGTACGGCCACTCATGCGGGCGACAGTGCTTCACATCTGGAGCCCTGCCACTAGGGTCTGATGGCGATGATGCGGATTAGACAGAGTCACCGTGTTCTTGCTCTGGGCGCCGTCGCGTTTCTTTTCATTGCTTCCTGCAGTTCGGGTGAGGCCGAGGTCACGGTGCCGCCTTCAACAATTGCTGCGACTTCGTCGACGACTTCGTCGACGACGACGACCACGACCGCCCCGCCCACTGCAAACGGCCCGGCGATCAGTCATGAAGGCGACCGCAACGAAACGGTCGAGGCGCTTCAGTTCCTCATCAACTGCAACGGATATGCCCAACTCACGGTCGACGGCGCTTTCGGGCCGGCCAGTCTTGCTGCCGTGGAAGCCGTGCAGCTCGATCTGGGTCGGGAGGTGACCGGAGCTCCGGACGATGAGACGCTGGCAATCCTCTCCAGAGGATGTTCCGAAGACCGGAGGGTGTCGATAGACGACGCCGACGACGGTGAGCAGATCATTGTGGGGAATGTCGCTGAAGGCGATCCTGATCTCTACTTCATCAGGGCCTCGGAGGGCGAGCGGATGTCGGTCGTCCTCGAGACCGAGTTGGACGGCGCGGTCGTAAACGTTCGTTCGACGGACGGCGGGGCGGTCGGCACCGGAGGCTCCGCAGTTTGGGCCGTCGACATCGACTCCACCAGCGATTATTTGGTGGAGATCAGCGGTTTGGCTCCGGTCACCTATGTAGCGACGTTCGCTCTGGCAACTCTCGATCCCGACGACGTGGACGGCGCCGACGACGAATCGATTGTGGTGGACGGCTTGGACAGCAAGGTGTCCTCGAGCTGCCTCGATACCGGTGGCGAAGGCTCCTACGTGGCAGAGTCGGCGCTCGGCCATCTGGTGGTCACCACCGGACGGGTCGCCGACTTTGCGCTCGACAGGGGCGGTGTGGGCGCTCCGCTCGAGTTCGTGTTCCGTGACGGCAGCCCCGGGTACTACGGCTTCTCGATTGATCTGGATGTTGAGGTGGGCGACCAAATCGTCGGTACCGGCATCGTATTTCTCCGGGGCACCGGCGGGGCCGATGAGCCACTCGGCGTAGCGTTCGATTTCGATAGGGCGGTCACGCCCTGTGACGGATCCTCCGGAACCTCGATCGTGCTGTTGGCCGATGGCCTGGGCATCATCGAGTTCGGTGCCGACGCCGAGGCCACGATCGACGTCGTGGATTCGGCACTGGTCGGCGCATCACCCAGCACCGACAGCGACTGGGTCACGATCGACAACCTCTCAAACGAGTTCGGGGTGTGCCGGGCCGGAACCACCGAAGTGCGATCGGTTCAGTTCGACAATCTGACGCTGTTCTTTACGGATGGGGGGACCAGCTTTGGGGCCGCGGGGACCCGACATTTCGCCGGCTTTGTCGCCGCCGATGGTGTCTTTCCGCTCAAGACGAATCGAGCGGTTGGTCCCGGTGACACTCTTGAGCAAGTTCTGGCCGCACATTCGGATGGGTCGGCCGCTGCGGGGCTGACCGGTGGCATCGATGTCTACATCTCATCTCCACCGGGAAGCGACCGCTGGCTCAGGGCCACGGCAGATGGGGCGTCGTCGGTGACGGACACCGGAGCCACGGTCACGTCGGTCACCGGCGGGAGATTCTGCGACAACTGAGAGAAGTCTCCAGTCTCCAGTCTCCAGTCTGAACACTCCCCCCAAAGGGGAGAGTGTTCAGAACAGAACCGTCGACCCCATCGCGCACCCGACACTCTTGTGGGGGGCGGATGCCTACAGAAGGACCCGAGCCAACTCTTCTAGTTCGGTGAGTGGGATGCCTTCGGATTCGCTGATCACCTGGATCGAGACGTGATCGGCGCCGGCCGCGTGGTGAGCCTCGATCCTCTCGGCGATCTCCTCGGCGGAGCCCCAGGAGACAATCGCATCGACCAGGGAATCGCTGCCTCCACTCTCCACATCTGATTCGGTCCATCCGAGCCGCAACA
>JAZGIX010000084.1:0-3964 GCA_036482315.1 Acidimicrobiia bacterium
TGCTGATGAAGGCGAGTCGGGCTCCGAGAAAACCGATTGCGATGGCCCACAGCAGTATCCGCTCCAGTTGCTGCGGATCCCCCCCGAATCGCTCGTAACGCCTGGTAGTTATTGCAAAACCCACCAGCACGGCGACACCCATGAGGATTCCGTAGTAGTGGACGACTAGCGGTCCGATATCGAACGCGTTCGATGGTGGCGATGGAATCGACAGCAGCGCGATGATCATGTTTGGGATCGTCGCCTGTCTGCGTGGACTGCACGAAATGTGGTCCGCAACATCATGGGGCGAGCGTACCGTGCGCCCTCTACCATCCATCCGAATGCGAGCACTCCACGGAAACTGGTTCTATGTCGCCGTCATCTCCAACGGCGTTGTCGGGCTATGGGGAATAGCTCTTCTCGTTCTCAAGAAGAAGGTGGACCGGTCGTTCAATTGGGCCACCGGCGTTGCAGTCGTAGCGATGCTCATTCAGGTCGGGCTAGGCCTGCTGGTGTATCAGCAGGGTCATCGTCCGGCGAACGATTTCCACTTGTTCTATGGATTTGTGATCCTGTTCACGTTTACATTCGCCTACCTGTACCGGGCTCAGATGAGCAAACGTCCGGCGCTGTCGTGGGGGCTGTTGTTGTTATTCGTCATGGGATTGGGCCTGCGGGCCTGGTCGAATGTGAACTAGGAGGGCCCGTGCTGCTTGAAGGAAAACGGCTACTCATCACCGGAGTGCTCACCGACGATTCGATTGCCTGGCATACCGCCCGGATTGCCATCGAGGAGGGCGCCGAGGTCGTCATAACCGGGTTTGGGCGGGCAATGCGGCTCACCGAGCGGGTGGCGGCTCGGCTTCCGAGCCAGCCGGATGTTGTCGAATTGGACATCAATGACCCTGCTCACATGGAAGCACTCGTGGCCGATCTCGACTCACGGTGGGGCGCGGTCGACGGGGCGTTGCACGCCATCGCCTTCGCTCCGGCAGATGCCCTCGGCGGCGCCTTCCTGACTACCCCTCCAGAGAGTGCCGCCATGGCGTTTACGACGTCGGCGTTCTCGTACAAGACGCTGGCCGTCGGGCTTCTGCCGCTCCTGAAGAAGGCCGGCGGAGGATCCTTGGTCACCCTCGACTTCGACAACTCCAAGGCGTGGCCGGTCTATGACTGGATGGGTGTCGCCAAGTCGGCGTTGCAATCGGTCACCCGGTACCTGGCTCGGGACTTGGGCGTGCACAACATCCGAGTCAATGCGGTGTCCGCCGGACCGCTGGCGACTGTGGCGGCCAAGAGCATTCCCGGGTTCAGCGTCTTCGAAGACGAGTGGGCCAAGCGGGCTCCGTTGGGGTGGGACGTGACGAGTGCCGACGCAGTAGCACGCATGGTCGCGGTGCTCTTCAGCGACTGGATGCCGATGACGTCGGGCGAAACTATTCACGTGGACGGTGGCTTCAACGCCGTTGCCGCCGGGTCTCCGCCGCCGGAAGCCGAGTAGTGATGGCGCGTGTTGCGGTCATCTTCGGAGGCCGGTCCGAGGAGCACGACGTGTCGTGCGTATCGGCCGTGTCCACGGTTGCCGCCCTCGAGGAGAAGGGCCATACGACTGTGGTCGTTGGGATCGATCGGGAAGGTGGTTTTCATCTGGCCGATCCATCGCTCGACCCCCTCGTCGCCGCGGGGCCATCGGTGTCGATCGAGATCCCTGGCGGAAGCCTGATATCGGCCGGTGATCCGGTTGCGATCGACGTCGCGTTTCCGGTTCTTCATGGCCCGTACGGCGAGGACGGGACCATTCAGGGGTTGTTCGAGATGGCCGGACTGCCCTATGTCGGTTCGGGGGTTCTGGGATCGGCGGTCGCCATGGACAAGGACATTGCCAAGCGCCTTTGCCGGCAGGCCGGTATTCCCGTCGGCGAGTACCTGGTGGTACGCGCCGGCGACTTCCTGGCGGAACCGGCAGCCGTGGCCAAGAGGATCGGCGACGATCTCGGGTTTCCGGTGTTCGTCAAGCCGGCCAACCTCGGCTCATCGGTGGGCATCAGTCGGGCCACGGATGAGGAATCGGTCAAGGAATCGATTCACGTTGCGATCAAACACGACCCCAAGGTCGTGATCGAGGCCGAGGTCCGTGCCCGCGAAATCGAGGTCGCTGTGATCGAGGGCCCTCGGGCGTCTTTGGCCGGCGAGATCATCGTCGGCGATGGCTGGTACACCTACGACGCCAAGTATCGGGATGACGCCACGGTGATAGAGGTCCCGGCTCAGATGGCTGAGGCGGCTATGGAGACGGTGCGCGATCTAGCGCGGCGGGCGTTTAGTGCCCTGGAGTGTCGAGGACTGGCTCGGGTCGACTTCTTCTACGAGGAAGGCGGCCGCGGTTTCATTCTCAACGAAGTGAACACGATGCCCGGGTTCACTCCGCGCTCGATGTTCCCGATGATGTGGGCTGCCACCGGGATGCCGTATCCCGACCTGTGCGACGAGTTGGTCAACCTCGCACTCGAACGCTGATGCTGCAGGGCTTGTTAGAGCTTGACCACCGGGCAGGTGAGGGTGCGCGTGATTCCCTCGATGGCTTGGATCTTGGCGACGACGAGCTTGCCGAGTGCGTCGACATCATCGGCGGAGGCGTGGACAACCGCGTCATACGGTCCGGTGACCGCCTGTGCCGACTTCACGCCGTCGATCTTTTCCACTTCCATCGCGACCTGAGCGGCCTTGCCCACTTCGGTCTGGATCAACACGTACGCTTCGACCATCTCACTCCTCTTATCAGGTGTGCGCGGACTATACCCGCGGCCGGTAGCGGTCGACCTGAGGCGGGCGGGTCCGGCATACGCTTGTCGGGTGCCTAACGCTGCCGTGATATCGGGCCTGTTGACAGACCGCGGCGAAGCGTGTGATCGGCTCCGGCCATGAGGTCGGTCTCGCTTGCTGAGGGCATCGTTCTGCGGGCGTACGACCCCTCGGATGCCGGCCAGCTCCTCGTTGCGGTGGACGGGGCTCGGGACCGGTTGGCCCGCTGGATGCCGTGGGTTCCTTTTGCGACCACCGTTCAGGGTTTCGAAGACTTCATTCGCGTTGCGATTCGCCAGGACCGCGACGGGTCGGGTCTGCACCGCGGCCTGTTCGACTCCGAGAGACTCATCGGAACGGTCGGCGCCTCGATCGGCTTACTCAACTTCGACGAGGCCGACGTCGGATACTGGCTGGCAGAGTCGCACGAAGGCCACGGGCTTGCTTCGCTGGCGACCGGCCACCTGATCGAGCGGCTCTTCGGCGAGCGAGACATGCACCGGATCACGATGCTGCGCCGCTATCGCCAACCGGCGCAGGCGCACCCTGGCAGAACGCCTCGGCTGTACTTTCGAAGGGATCTTGCGCGGGTCACTCTTGCTGGAAGGGCGCCACGAGGACGCAGCGTTGTACTCACTGCTTCAGGATGAGTGGTCGCAGCCGGATGGCCCGGGTGGGAGCGGTTCGGAGTCGGAGGGCCCCCCCTCTAATCGGCCTGCTGGCCGATTGACTCCCCCTCCAGGGGGGAGTGGTTCTTCCTAATGACTAAAGACTAAGCGCCGTCCGATCCGATGCGGACCGACGATGCGTATGCCTTCGACTCTTCCTCAGCAATGTCGAACACGATCCGCTGACCCTGACGGAGTGTCCGAAAGATGCTGCCTTTGAGGGACCCGGGGCGCAACAGGACCTCGGACTGGTCGGCATCGCTCACGATGACGCCGAACCCGGTCTCGGGGTCATAAACCTTGACGACGCCTTGGGACATCTGTGCTCCTATATCGGACTAGTGAAACATTAGTTCGGGGAGGGCGTTTCCCGAACAAGCAGTAGCCAGTAACCAGTAGCCAGGAAGAGCAATCAACGCGTTCTGGCTGGAGACTGGAGACTCGACGGCCGCGTTTTCGATTGAAAGGTAGGCGCGTCTCGCCAATCGAGCGCTATCAGGTTTGGTACTGGA
>JAZGIX010000085.1:0-7116 GCA_036482315.1 Acidimicrobiia bacterium
TAGCACTGCCTTCTCGGCCAGGGCTCCGTGTCCAATCTCGCGACGCTTCGGACCGCGCATGAACCCCGTCTCGCCCGTCGAGAACGGCGGGAAGTTGTAATGGTGCATGTAGCGCTTGGACTCTTCCGGGCTGACCGTGTCGAGCATCGCCTCCATCCGCAGCATGCCGAGCGTCGTCACATTGAGCACTTGGGTCTCTCCACGCTGGAACAGGCCCGAACCGTGAGCGGAGCCGACACCGCCGATCTCCACCGAGATGGGCCGCACATCAGTGGCGCTGCGACCGTCGAGGCGGATTCCCTCCTTGACGACACGCTCGCGCATCACCTTCTTGCTCACTGCCTTGAAGACCTTCTTCGCCGCCGGGTAGTCCTCAGAGTCCTCGGCGATGTCGAGACCCTCGAACACCGAGCTTCGGGCAGCCTTCTCGGCGTCCTGCCGCTCGTGTTTGCCTGCGATCTTGACCACCTCGGCCAAGGCCTCGCGTGCCGGACCCTCGATGCGCGAATACAGCTCGTCGCTGAAGTCCTCGGCCAGCGGCCACTCGACCGGAGTGGGCTCGCCCACCTTCTCGAGCAGTTCGAGCTGTGCATCGATGATGGCACCGATATACGCCTTGGCCTCGTCGAGACCGCGAGCGATAGCCGCTTCGTCTGTGGGCGCCTGCCCGTCCTCGATGAGACGCAGCGCATTTTCGGTGGCGCCCGCCTCGACCATGGCGATGTCGATGTCTCCTGCTTCGTTGCGTTTGCCGGCGACGACCAGGTCGAAGACCGAATCGGCCAACTGCTCATACGTCGGCATCGGAATCCACTCGCCATGCGAGTAGGCGATGCGCACGCCACAGATCGGACCCTCGAATGGAATGGGGCTGATCGTGAGCGCCGCGGACGCGCCGTTGAGAGCAACCACGTCGTACGGGTTGTCGTCGATCGACAGGGTCAGAGCGATGATGTGGGTCTCGCAGCGATAACCGGCAGCGAACGAGGGACGCAGCGGACGGTCGATCAGGCGAGCAGTGAGGGTGGCGCGCTCGGTGGCGCGACCTTCACGTCGGAAGAACGACCCCGGAATCTTCCCGACCGCATACATTCGCTCTTCGACATCGACGGTCAGTGGAAAGAAATCAATCCCCTCCCTGATCCGACGAGCGCCGGTCGCGGTTGCGAGGACCTCGGTCTTGCCGATCGAGGCGACTACCGCCCCATCGGCCTGGCCGGCGAGCTTGCCGGCGATGAATTCGATTGCGACGTCACCTACGACGGCGCGGGTTGAGTGTTGTGTCAACTCTCTCTCTCTTCGTTATGGGGAGACGCCGACAATTACCAGTAGTCACCCCTCAAGCGGTCTCGCGAACCGGGCCTGAGAAGTGGCAACTAGCAACTGACGAGCGGCCTCCCGTCTTCGTATCCCCCCATGACACCACGAAACACGACCACACGGTCGTCTTTGTCAGCGTCGGAGCCCGAGTCGGGCGATGAGGCTGCGATAACGCTCGACGTTCTGCGCACGCAGATAATCGAGAAGACGCCGGCGGCGCCCCACCATCATGAGGAGTCCCCGCCGACTGTGATGATCCTTTTCGTGGATCTTCAGATGGCCGGTGAGGTGGTTGATCCGCTCAGTGAGCAGCGCAACCTGGACCTCGGGCGAACCCGTGTCCGTGGCATGCGAGCCGTACTCGTCGATGATGGTCTTGGTATCAGTCATGAGAGAAGGCCGGGGCGGAATGCTCCGGCCGGACGGGAGTGTAACCACCAGCGCGACATGTGCCAAGGCGAGAAGTAGTTAGTCCTTAGTCCTTAGTCCTTGGAAAGGCACGAGGCTTGCAGATCTCAGAATGGCATCGTCTGATGTCTGATGTCTGATGCTCCTACGGCACCTTCTGTCGCGACGGCGGACGGATCTCAGTTCGACCCAGATCGCTCAAGCTCGGCTTCGGTCTCGTCTCGGGAAGGTCACAGATACCTGAAGTCATTTCGGCCACGATGCAGTCGGCCACATTCCGGTCGTGCAGGACCGCTTCGTGCGCCTCGGAGATGCGCCCAGGCAGGGCGAATGGATTTCTGGCCAACTGCTCCCAGATGGTCGGCCCGTCGTCGGCGGCGTCGTAGACCCGCAATCCGGCCGGATGATCCGCAAAAGAGGTGAGTCCGGCCTTCGGATTCCTGATCACCACCACCTCCACTCCGGCGTCGAGTCCGAGCCCCACCCTGCGATCGGAACAGTTGTACCCGAGGAAGGTGCAACCGATCGGGTCGTAGCCGCCGTCATCGGGGAGAGGCCCCCAGAATCGCCCGACGCTCTGGAGATAGCCAAGCTTGCCCCGAGCGATCGGCGGGTCGAGCAATGCCGCGCCGACGACGGAATCGGATGGCCCCCACCGTCCGTCATCCCAATCGGCCACGAGCTCGGCGACCGTCGCTCCCCCTTTGCTGAAGCCGACGAGATAGATCTCGCGTCCGTCGCCAGCCACACCGGCCAGATAGGCGTTGAGGGCCGAAGCGGCATCGTCGAGCAATACGGCCTCACTCGCCGCCGAAGCACTCGAGCCGCCTTCCACCCACCGGTAGTCGAAGTGACGCACCGAGTCATCATCGAGTTCCATGTACTCGATGAGTTCGGCGAACGCTGAAGAGCCATGCGACTGCCCGTGTCCGGGAACGAACACAACGATTGGTCCCGGGTCGAGTGAGAGGCCGCCACCTGGACTGAGATCGTCACCACGCCGCTGCAGTGCCGCCAGGGCCGCCGCGATACCGGCCAGCCCGAGCATCCCGGACAAAGGCTCGACCGGATGCTCCTGGTCGGAAGCCGGTATCGGCTCGATCGGAACCGGCTCCGGCTCGACGGTGATCGGCTCCGTCTCGTCACCCGCCAGCCCCAGAGAGCTGCCCCCGAGCAGCAGTCCGGCGAGAAGAATGACTGGTGTGATGGCAGAGCTCCGGAGAGAGGTGCCGACACCGTGCCTGAGGTTGCGCCGTCCGACAAGGGGGCTGTGGGTACCCCGCGCCACCCGGGAGCGCCGAAGGCGACATGCTCAGCTCAGAATCGCGCGGGCCGCCTCGATGTCGCGACCGATCTGATCCACCAACTCGGATACTCCGGCAAACGTCTGCTCGTCACGGAGTCGAGCGACGAATTCGATGCGAATCGCATCACCGACTATCTCGACATAACGATCGATCAGGTGCACTTCGACGGTTTCGACACCGACCCCGAAGGTCGGCCTCACCCCGATGTTGACCACCGCCGGATCCAACTCACCGACACCGGCTAGCACCGCATAAACGCCGCGGCCGGGTATCGAGAGTGTCGCATCCACATCGACATTGGCAGTGGCTACCCCAAACTTGGAACCTCGGCCGACGCCGGGAACCACCGCGCCGACCAACTGGTAGTTCCGACCCAGCAGTGCAGACGCAGCCGGGATATCACCAGCATCGAGTGCCTCTCTGATCCGGGTCGATGAGACCGGCTCCCGTCCACCGACCAGCGGGCTCGACACTGCTTGGAAACCCAAAACGGATCCCATCTCGGCCAACAGATCGAGGTCGCCCGAACGGTCCGCTCCGAATCGGAAATCTTGCCCGGCGACGATGAACTCAGCGCGGAGTCTCCCAACGAGGATGTCCTCGATGAAGGCCTCTGCGGACATGCCCCGTACCGAGGCATCGAACGCCAGCACTGCGGTCAGTTCGACTCCCAAAGCCGCGAACTGCTCGATTCGTTGATCGATCGTGGTCAGCATCCGCGGAGCCAGGTGCGGGGCGACCAGGGACAGTGGATGGGGATCGAACGTGAGAACCGCCGGCTTGAGCCCCCGGGCTTCGGCCGCCTCGAGCAGCAGCTTCAGCACGTGGTGATGACCGATGTGTACCCCGTCGAACACCCCGACCGCCAGCGCCAGCGCCTCTCCGGCCTCCCAGACACTCGGAGCGCCTCGCAGAATCCTCACGCCACCACCACTTCCGGCTTGGCGCTCCGACCGTCAGAGGAATACACGGCCAGGAGTGTCCCGTCCTTGCCAACGACCCTGTAAGACCCCGGCTCCTCTGCTCCGAAGGCAGCAGCGGCAAATATCACGCCGTTCGAGACGCCGACGGCAGTGTCAGCATCCACCACGGCCGAGCCAAGCTCACCAAGCCCATCGGCCATGCTGAGGAGCGCGGTCACCGGCTCGTCGAGCGCCTCGAGCGCCGCGACCGTGAAAGCGCCATCAACATCGTGCCGACCGATCGCGGTGCGACGCAACGCAGCCAGATGAGCCCTGCCCCCGAGCGCTCGCGCCAGATCGTCGGCGAGCGTGCGTATGTACGTGCCCGAACCGCAACGGACAACAATCTCGGCCTGTGGATACGGTCCGGGTGTGACGTCCAGCACCTCGATCCCATGGATCTGCACGGTGCGCGGCTCACGTTCGACGTCGATGCCTTGGCGCGCCAATTCGTACAGGCGCTTTCCGCCGACCTTCACCGCCGAAACCATCGGGGGCACTTGGCTGATGGCCCCCACGAAGCGGGCCGCCACCGTCGACAGCTCTTCCGATGCGAAATTCATCGGCTCCCGCTCGAGGATCGCTCCTTCCGCATCGAGAGTGTCTGTTGCTATTCCGAATGCGACCCGCGCCTCGTATCGCTTGGCTCCGCCCTGCACATATCTGAGCAGCCGGGTCGCCCTACCGACTCCGAGCACGAGCAAGCCCGTCGCCATCGGATCCAAGGTGCCGGCGTGGCCGATCTTACGTTCGCCGAGAATCCCGCGACACTTGGCGACGACATCGTGACTCGTCCAGCCGCCCTCCTTGTCGACGAGCAAGAACCCCTCAGTCATCGATCGCCTTACGGATCCGAGCGACGATCTCGTCGGTGTCGAGACCGGCGTGAAAACCCGCCGCGTTGCGATGGCCACCGCCACCGAATAGACCCGCGATCGCAGCCACGTCCGTACCGCCGCGTGAGCGCATACTCCCCTTCCATCCGTCAGGGGTCTCCCGTAGCAGCAGGGCGACGTCGGCCTCGCGGGCGATGCGGAGATCGTCGATGAGGCCGTCGGTCTGCGAATAGGTGATCCCCGCCGCCTCGAGATCGGCCGCCGTCACCGTCGACCACACCAGGCCCCGCTCAACTTCCAGCACCGCCCGTCCGAGCACCGCAGCGGATACGGCGAGGTAACCGAAGGGTGCCGACTCATACACGTGCTGGCCAATTATCTCGGGTTTGACCCCGGCATCCAGCAAGCGGCCTGCAACCCTCATCACCTCACCCGTGGTGGCGGAGTACTGGAAACGACCGGTGTCGGTGACGAGTCCCGTCATCAGGCACAGCGCCACCGTCTCGTCGATCGGCCAGCCGAGCCCTTCGATCAGGTACGTCGCCAGCTGCGCCGATGCAGCCGCGGCCGGATCGATGACTGCGATATCCCCGAAACCATCGTTGGAGAGGTGATGATCGATGACGACCACGGTGCCGGCCTGTGCCGCAATGGCGCCGATCTCGCCCAAACGATCAGGGGCCGCCACATCGAATACGACGAGACATTCCGGCTCTTGAGGAAAGGCATCGACCGACACGAGAGGGGTCAGATCGAGAAATGCCAGGGAGTCGGGAACCACGAATTCACCGCCGAACGACACGACCGCGTCGACCCCGGCAAGGCGAGCGGAGTGCGCCAGGGCCAACGCAGAGCCCAAGGCATCGCCATCGGGATTGATGTGACAGGTGATGGCCAACGAACCGGCCGTCGAAATCGCTGTTATTGCGGATTCCAGTGCTTCATGCATCGTCATCGACCTCGGCGATCTCGTGAAGCAGACGCTCCATCCGCAATCCCCGCTCGACCGTCTGGTCGAAGACGAACTCGAGCCGTGGGTTGTATTTGATCCGAATCTCGCTCCCGACGACTGCCTGGACTCGCGGGGCCGCCCGATCCAGCGCCGCCTGGGTCGACTCTTTCTCGACGTCGTCGCCCAGCACCGAGTAATAGACCCGCGCAGCTCGCAGGTCGGGGCTGGCCACCACGCCCGTGATCGTGACGAAACCGATACCGGGATCCTTGAGTCGGGCCACCTCCCCTGCGATCACTTCCCGCAGCGATTCATTGACCCGCCTCATCCTTGAGCCGCCTCTACTCATGGCATCTCCACGTGCCCAATGTCGATCTCGACCAGTTCCGCATCATCCAGGTCGAGCGCCCAGCGCCGTATCCGCTCAACGATCTCATCGAGGCGGCCTGCCTGAGGCGCGACCACGGCGACACCGATCGAGGTGCGCTGCCAGGCATCGTGATGGTCGACCTCGGATGCAGACAACTCCATGCGACGCCTGAGGTGATCGAGCAGGGGTCGCAGCCGACGACGCTTCTCCTTGAGAGAAGAACAGTCCGGAAGCCGGAGCTCAAGACGAAGGGCGGCAGCATGCATTGCTCAGCTGGCTCCTAGGAGTCTGCTGAGTGATGCCGGTACTCAGATCGGCGGCCAGGCGCGCCAATCGCAAGGACCTCGGTCTTCGACACTCCCGCCAGGAATGGCGGAGCCGAGGACGCCGCGAGTGGTGATGTACCAGGCAGAGCCGTCCCTTCGGGCGGCACCTCCATGCGGAGGCGGCTCGGGGCCGAACAGGACCCGAACGCCAGAGCTAAAGCATGGTCGGCGATATGAGTGTCATGCATTGCTCAGTGGGCTCCTAGGTCCTAGCGACTTCTTGCACCTCATACGACTCGAGCACGTCGCCTTGCTTGATGTCGCGGAAGTTGTCGAGGCCGATGCCACACTCGAATCCGGATGCGACCGAACGCACGTCGTCCTTGAAGCGCCGCAATGACCCGATGGAGCCGTCGTACACGACCACCCCGTCGCGCACCAGGCGAACCCGTGCTCCCCGGTTGATCTCGCCCTCCGTGACATAGGAACCTGCAATCGTGCCGAACCGCGGGGCGCGGAAGGTCTCGCGCACTTCAGCCGAACCGAGCAACCGCTCGACCTCTTCGGGCGACAGTCGGCCGACTAGCATCGCTTCGACATCGTCGAGCAACTCGTAGATGATTCGATATGTCCTGACCTCGATGCCCGCAGCTTCGGCGGCACGCCGAGCCTTGGCATCGGGACGGACGTTGAAG
>JAZGIX010000086.1:0-9988 GCA_036482315.1 Acidimicrobiia bacterium
GCCTGGTGATGATGACGTTCGCCACCTTCATCCTCTTTGCTCAGGAGAACCTCGACCTGGAGACGGGCCTGTTCACCGGGGCGTTGCAGCCGGTGGCGGAGTTCTTTGGAGCCGGCAGCGTGGCCGCATTCATCTTCTCCCTGCTGATGATGGCCGGTGCTGTTGGTGGCGTGGTCGGCAGCATTCTCGCCTCCAGGATCAGTACCAAGCTCGGCAGCGGGACCTCGCTCTACCTGTCGATCGCGACCTGGACAATCACCAGCTTTGTCATCGGAGTCGCCACGCGGTGGTGGGTGGTCGCGTTGTGGTTCGCGTTCAACACGGTGTTCATGATTCTGTGGAACATCATCACGGTTTCGTATCGCCAGATGATCATTCCCGATGCCCTGCTCGGTCGGGTCAACAGCGTCTATCGGTTCTTCGGATGGGGCATGATGCCGATCGGCTCGCTCCTGGGCGGTGCCATTGTGGCGATCGCCGATGTTTGGGTCGACCGGTCGACCGCGCTGCGCTGGCCGTTCTTCATCGCCGGGGTCATCTACATCGGCGTGTTCTTCTATGCGCGGCCGCGCCTCAGCACCGCCAAGCTGGAGGCGACACGCGTCGAGGGAATCGCGGCCAAGGAGGCGTTCGACTCCGAGGACGCTCGCGACGCGATTGCTGAGGCGGGTATCGGAGGAGTGGGCCCGGACGAGACGTGATTGAATCTCAGGTGGTTGGATCACTCCCCCCAAAGGGGAGAGTTTTTGGAAGAGAACTCTCGGCCCCCTCGCGCAACCCGACACACAAGAGGGGAGTGATTACCTCTTGCGAATTGCGCCCTCAACCGTCCCCAGGACATGTCGGGTTGGCGACAGTCTGGTTGACACCGATGCTTGATCTGTGTTGTGCCTCACATGAAGGTCAATGCGGTATTCGAAGGTGGTGGGGTCCGGGGCGTCGCCCTCGCCGGGGCCGCTGCGGGAGCCATGGAGCTGGGGGTGGAATTCGATCAGTCCGTCGGTACCTCGGCCGGAGCGCTGATGTCGGCGTTGCTCGCCGCGGGATACGACTCACGTGAACTGAGCGAGTCGATCTGTCGCATTCAGTGGCCGGAACTGCTGCGGCCGGTGCTCGGTACCAGGGTGCCGCTGGTCGGCCGTCACTTTGCACTGTTTACTCGCCGCGGCTTGTACGACAGCCGGCGCCTCGAAGAGGTTTGGGGCGAATTGTTGGCCGAGCACGGTGTACGGACGTTTGGGGACCTGCGGCCCGGCTCCCTGGGCGTAGTGGTCACCGATCTGTCGCACTCTCGCGGTGTGGTCTTCCCGGAAGGGCTGCGGGCCTACGGGTACGAGCCGGCCGAGTTCTCGGTGGCGCGGGCTCTGCGGATGTCGGCAGCCGTTCCCTTCGTATTCACCCCGGTTCGGCTGAAGAACCGGATCAACGGCGACAAGGTTGTGATGGCCGATGGGGCAATGGCTGCCAACTACCCGGCCGGCGTCGTCAGCAAGGATCGGCCGGTTCTCGGGTTCCGTCTGGTGCTCGATGACATCGGTCACGCCGCAGAGCATCAGAGGGTTCGAGGGCCACTGACTCTTGCCCGCTCGGTCGTTACGGCCGGAATACGAGCTCGGTACGCATTGCCGCGGCCGCCCGAGCGCGGCGTGTCGGTGGTGCAAGTCCCGGTGCGCAACGACCTGGATTTCGATATGTCCAACGACGAGGCTCAGCAGGTGTTCGACCGGGCCCGCGCAGCCGCCAAGGAGCAGTTGCCGGCCCTGATGTCGGAGATGGCGGCTTGACCACGCTGCGGGCGATCAGGGTCGAAACCGCGAGTTTCGACGTTGAAGGGTTGCGTCAGATCCTCGACGGCGACCATGCAGATCTGCGGCGCGAGGTGCGGTCACTGCTGGAGACCTTCGATCGACCACCAGCCTCACCCAAGGCGAATATCGCGAGCTCGTCCTGGAGTGGCTGCACGTGCTGGCAGATCGAGGGATCGGTTCGCTTGGTCTTCCCCGACCCTATGGCGACGATGACCCGGCAGCGTTCGTGGGCGCCTTTTCCTGCTCCGATTGGTCTACCAATGGAGGTTGATTGACATGACGGACCGCAACCGAGTGGCGGTGGTCGGCGCCGGCCGCACCCCCTTCTCCAAGATCGGCACCCACCTGGCCGGGTACACAGCCCTTGAACTCGGTGTTCACGCCGTCGAGGGTGCGCTGCAGATGGCCGAGGTCGATCCCGACCGGGTCGATCAGCTCGCCTTCGGAATCGTGGGCCTCGATGCTCGGGTCCCGCACCTGGCTCGCGAGATCAACCTGCAGAGTTCGCTCCCCGACTCGGTGAGGAGCATGACGATCACCGACAATTGCATCACCGGCTTGTCGGCGATTGAAGCTGTCGGTGATTCGATCGCCGCCGGTCGCACTCGGATAGGCATTGCCGGCGGTGTCGAGTCGATGTCCAATCCGTCGGTGCTCTGGAGCAGGCGTGCCACCCGCACGTTTGCTGCTCTGCGTTCGGCGAAGGGTCTCTCCAGGCTGCGTGCCGCGACCAAGCTCCGCCCATCGGACTTTCGCCCGCAGCTACCGGGCGTCACCGAGCCATCGACCGGCCTGTCGATGGGAGAGCACACAGAGATCACCGTCAAGGAATGGGCGATATCTCGGGTCGAACAGGACGAGATCGCCCTGGCCAGTCATCTGAATGCCGCCACCGCCACCGCGGACGGGAGGCTCGTAGCCGAGATCTACCCCATCAATGGCGTGGATCGCGACACGATGATTCGGCCCACGACTTCGATGGAGGCGCTGGCGAAGCTCAATCCGGTCTTCGATCGGACCGAGTCCGGAACACTGACGGCAGGAAACTCGAGCCCGCTGACCGACGGTGCCGCCGCGGTGGTCTTGATGTCCGAGGCCGAGGCGGAGTCCCGCGGAGTCGAACCACTCGCCTTCATTCGTGGGATGGAATTCGCCGCCATTAGCCCCGGTGACGGTCTGCTGATGGGTCCCGGCGTGGCGGTGCCGCGTCTGCTCGACCGGTTGGGCATGAACCTCGATGACATCGACCTCATCGAGATGCACGAAGCGTTCGGAGGTCAGGTGGCCAGCAACCTTGCGGCCTGGGAACACGGCTGGAAGCTGGATCCCATAGGCAAAGTCGATCGAGACCGGCTCAACGTGCTCGGTGGTTCGATCGCAATCGGCCATCCGTTTGCCGCCACCGGCGCGCGCATCATCGGCCAACTCGCGAACGAGATGGCCCGCCGCCAAGTCCGCTACGGACTGGTGAGCGTATGTGGCGCCGGTGCCACCGCAGGAGCAGTAGTCCTAGAACGCCCCTGAGTCGGACTCAGAGCGTGCGGCTTGCAGCTTGCAGGAAGAGGAGCATTGGCGGCTCGGCTGAGGTCTTCAATCTTGCATTCTTGTTCTGGCTGGAGACTGGAGACTCTCTTAGTAACTCACACCACATGAGTGGTCGGGGCAGTACCCACCCGGTGTCTTCGCCAGGTATTGCTGGTGATAGTCCTCGGCGTAGAAGAACTGCTCGAGCGGGTGGATTTCGGTGGTGATGGTGCCCATCCCGGCCTGCGTCAGCTTCTCCTGGAAGTGGTCGCGACTCCGCTTGGCGACGTCCAACTGTTCGTCGGTCACCGTATAGATGGCCGAGCGGTATTGGGTGCCGCGATCATTGCCTTGCCTCATTCCCTGGGTGGGATCGTGCTGTTCCCAGAAGATGGTGAGCAGCTTCTCGTACGTGACCTGGTTGGGGTCGTAGGCGACCAGTACCGCTTCGGTGTGGCCGGTCATCGTCGAGCAAACCTCTTCGTACGTAGGGTTCGGGCTGTGACCGCCGGCGTAGCCCGCCGCCGTGGAGTAGACCCCGGGAGTCTCCCAGAACTCCTTCTCGGCCCCCCAGAAGCAGCCCATGCCGAAGACCGCCGTCTCGATTCCGGCCGGGAACGGGGGTTGCAGTGGGTTGCCGTTGACGAAGTGAGTCGCCGGCACCTGCATGACTTCGTCGCGTCCGGCGAGGGCTTCCTCGGCGGTGATCATCTTGCTCTTGCCAAACATGGGTACCTCCTCCGTGGGTGGAACGCCGCTGCGTCACCCTACGTTCCCGGACCACACAACCTCTGACTCGTTTCCCGTTGCCCGACGCCCGTTTCCCGAATCCGGTCGTGGTGCAATGCCCTGGTCGATCCAGTCCGGATTTCGCGTGCACGGGAAACGGGGAACTGGAAACGATGATTGGCTGCCTACTGCCTACTTCTTCTTCCGCAGCATCGCCCAGGCGATCCCGGCACCGATGACGCTTGCCACGGTTGCTCCGCTGATGAGAGGGACCGGACGAGTGAGTCTCTTGGCGAGACTCACCTGACGCTTGAAGTCGAGGATCGGCCACCCTTGCTCCTCGGCGATCTCCCGCAACTCCTTCTCTGGATTGACCACCACCGGGTTGCCGACGAGTTCGAGCAACGGTTGGTCGGTGGCGCTGTCCGAGTAGGCGTAGGACCCTTCGAGCGAAATCCCTTCCGCATCGGCCACCGCTTGGACCGCTACCGCTTTTTCGGGTCCGTACGCGTAGACGTCGACCTCGCCGGTGTAACACCCACGTTCGTCCACCTTGGCCCTGGTGGCGATCACGTTGTCGACCCCGATGTACCGGGCCAACGGCCGCACCACCTCTTCGGGGCTCGCCGAGACGATGAAGACCTTGCGGCCCTCCCGCATGTGTTCGTCGATCAGAAACAGCGCTTCGGCATACACCAGGGGAGCGACGACCTCTTCGAGCGCCTCTTCGACGATCTTCTCGATCTCGACTTTGTCCCACCCCTTGGTGAGCTGGAGCATCGCGTCGCGCGTCTTGGTCAACTGATCCTCGTCCGCTCCGAAGGTGACGTACATCAGTTGGCTGATGGCGGCGCGCAGCAGCGTTCGCCTGCCGAGCATGCCCGCCTTGTAGAGCTTCCCCGTGAAAGCGAGCGTGGACGACTTGGCGATGACCGTCTTATCGAGGTCGAAGAAGGCTGCCTCGGTCATTCCACTTCCAATTGTACGGGTGGGTTGGGTCTGAGTGAACGACCCTCTTGAGGTGGCATCGGCCCTGTGAGACGGTGCCGCCGCACCCAGCCGAGGAGATGGATTTGCCGGCGATTGCCTTGTGGACGCCGGGGGACGGACTCCTCGGCGCGCTCGCACCACTTGGGGCTGCGTTGGCCGTAGCGCCGGCGTTGGTCATCGACCTCGATCCGGACGGACCCAATTATCCGGGTGACAAGTCGCTGGCTGATCTGGTCTCCGAGGACCCGACGGCCGACGACCTGATGCCGGGGTCCGGGGTTGCGGTGCTGCGCAACGGTGGCGTGGCTCCGTCGGTTGCGGCCGAGGTTGTCGGCGCCCTGCTCGAGCGCTGGGATCGTGTTGTGCTGCGTTTACCGCCCCGCCCCGTCCCACAAGCCGACTTTCCGATTGTTCCGGTTCGACTTTTGGTCCCCGGCTGGATGGGAGGTCCCGCCGAGCCGGCGGTCTGGCAAGCGACGCCGGGGTGGGCTCAGTTGCCGGCGCCGGGAGTGCGTCTCCCCGTTCCGAGTCGAGCGACCGTGAGCGCGCTGCTGGCCGGCCGGCGGCCCGGACGGTCGCGATGGGTCAGCGCTTGGCGATCTATTTGGAGGACGCGATGGGCGCATTGACTCGCGTGATTAATCGGGTTCTCGGTGGGTCGGGCCCGTTGCAACGTAAAGACCTGGAGCAAGCAATCGAACGTGCTGTCGACAGTGAGGCACCGATTCGTCCCAGCGTGGTGGCGCGCCGAGCGTTCGAGTCACTGGTCGGCATGGGCCCACTCGACGAACTGTTGAAGGATCCGGCGGTGACGGACGTCCTGGTCAACGCTCACGATGAGATCTGGATCGAACGGAACGGGAACCTCGTCAGGACGGACGTCGAATTCCCGACTCCCGAGTCGGTCGTGGCGGCCGTCGAGCGGGCGTTGCTGCCGCTCGGTCTACGTCTCGATAGGACGTCGCCGGCAGTGGACGCTCGGCTTTCTGATGGTTCCCGTCTCCATGCCGTGGTCCCTCCGGCCGCCGTTGATGGTCCGGTGATTGCCATCCGACGGTTCACCGCCGCCGTGATGAACCTCGACGACTTGATCGCGGCTGATGCGGTCGATGCCGAAGGAGCGCAGCTCATCGAGCAACTCGTGGCCGAGAGAACCAATCTCATGGTGAGCGGAGCAACGGGGTCGGGAAAGACGACTCTACTCAACCTGCTGTCTCGACTGATCCCAGCCGGCGATCGGATAGTGACGATCGAGGAGGCGGCCGAGTTGCGCCTCGAAGGGCACGTGGTGCGTTTGGAGGCCCGGCCCCCGAACGCCGAAGGGGTCGGCGAGATCACGGTGCGTAACCTCGTACGTCAAGCCCTCCGGATGAGGCCGGATCGGATCGTTGTCGGGGAAGTCCGCGGCCTCGAAGCCTTCGATCTCATCCAGGCGATGAGCACGGGACACAGCGGTTCGATGGGGACGGTCCATGCGTCTGATGCGGAGGGAGCAATGTGGCGGCTCGAAACGCTTGCTGCCGGTTCCGGTGAAGCCCCTCACCATGCTTTGCGGCGGATGTTGTGGGCCGCCGTTGGCGCGGTGATCCATGTAGAGCGATCCGGCAGTGTGCGCCGCATACGTTCGATCTCCAAGGTCTCAGGCGACTCGGTTGGAGTCTTATGGGAATGGTGAGCACCAGCGTCGCCCTTGGCCTGGTCCTGTGGACCGGATTGTCCCCGCTCCCGTTGCTGGCCACCGTTGCGGCTCTCCGGTTCCCCCTCGCTGCACTCATTGGGGTGACGGCATGGATCGTTGTCTGGCGATTCCTCGCTGATCGCGGGCCTTCGCCAGATGACGAGGCCCGCTTTCTCAGTGACGTGGTCACCGAGCTGCATGGCGGTGCGTCGCCTCGCGTTGCGGTCATCCGTGCCTCGGCCCGCGAGGAATCGATCGACGCCCGGCTGGCGACTCGTGCCGCGCTGCTGGGTCTGGATTCTGCCCGGCTCGCCACCGGGTTGACCGGTGCACTCCCCATCAATGGGAGGCTCGCCGGCGCCGCCTGGGCGATCTCGACGGATTCGGGTGCCCCCTTTGGTCCCGTCATGCGGCTCCTCGCTCATCGTGCGGCCGAACGGGGGCGGCTACTTCGTGAGCGGAGGGCCTTGACCGCGCAGGCTCGAGCGACGGCATGGCTCGTTGCCGGTGTCCCGCTTGGCTTATTTGCGGTGCTGGTCGCCACCGGTCGAATCGACACCGGGCCTTCACTCCCGATTGCGGCTGTGGGTCTCAGCCTGCAGGTGGTTGGTGTGGGTGTCGTTGTTCTGATGTTGCGGGGGCGTTCTTGATCGCTCCGGTCGTTGTCGGCATGCTCGCTCGACAAACGCTCTTGCACTTCGATTTCCGACACTCTGCCGTCGTGGGTCTTGGGCTCGGCACAGCGATCTTGGCTCCGGTCCCGGTCGCCGCGGCTGCGTTCTTCGCCTTTGCCATAAGCCGATTCCGGTCGGGTGCTCGAGGCTCCCGGTTTGCAGACGTCGAGAGAGAGGCGTGCTTCGAGGCGTCGGAATTGGTAGCGCTGGGACTCGCCGGCGGGCTCAGCCTGGCCGCCGCTCACCGGGCAGCACTTTCGCATTCCGCGCCGGAGGCGCGGGCAGCTCTGAGTCTCCTGGTGCAGTCGATGAGAGATCGGGGCGCACGACGGGCGCTGATGGATGATGTTGGTCCGATGGCCGGTGCGTCGCGGGTGCTGGCGGCTGCGGCCGCCTCCGGGGCCGCGGCTCTCCCGGCACTCGAAGGTCACCTCGAGACGGAGTCACATCGGCGACACACCGCCCGTGTCGAAGTCGCTCGGCGGCTTCCTGTGCGGCTGTTGCTCCCCTTGACGCTTCTGGTCCTTCCCGGCTTCGTCCTGCTGACGGTTGGGCCGACGGTCGTCAGTTCGTTGGCGCGGCTCAACCCTTGATTGAAAGGAATCCCATGTCCTCTGATACCGGCCAGGCCACCGCCGAGTACGCCCTAGTGATTGTCGCCGCGGCCGTAGTGGCCGTTGCCCTCATCACATGGGCCTCCGGCTCCGACGTACTTCCCGATTTCTTCTCTGCTGTGATCAACAGGGTCAGAGGGATGGCGGGTGCGTGAGTCGGGGAGCGCATCGGTCGAGTTTGCGCTCGTACTGCCGCTCTTGCTGCTCGTCCTGCTTGCCTCCGTCGAGGTCGTGGTTGTAGCGCGAACCCAACTCCAACTCGGGCACGCGGCGCGAGAAGGGGCTCGCGAGGCCGCGACGACACCCGACCTCGAGCGAGCAATCGCGGCAGTTCAGCGATCTCTCGACGATGGGGGCGCTTCGCGGGTGCGGGTATCGATCGATCGACAACAGCATGTGGGAGGAACGGCGCGAGTCACCGCCACCCTTCGACACTCGATCGCGGCTCCGTTGTTTGGTGGGTTTACCGTCACCCTGTCTTCATCGGCGGTGATGCGTGTCGAGCGATGAATCGGGCTCGGCCGCCGTAGCCGTTGTCGGTGCCATCGGAGTCTTACTGGTGCTCGTCGTCTGGTTGTCGGCTTTGGCCATGGTGATGCGAGCACACCTGGATGCCACGACTGCGGCAGATGCTGCCGCGTTGGCGGCGGCGCCGGTCACCTTCCTGCCATTCGGTGCGAAAGGATCTCCCGCCGATGAGGCCGCCCGGTTTGCCCGGCTCAACGGCGCCCAATTGGTCTGGTGCCGCTGCCCGCTCGACCAATCGTTCGATCACCGAACGGTTGAGGTTCGCGTGACCAAGGTCGTCGATCTACCCGTATTGGGTTTGACTCAGGTCGAGGCGACCGGCCGGGCCGAGTTCGTGCCGGCGGCACTTCTTGAGGAGTTGGGGATTAGGGATTAAGTCGGGAGTCGGGAAACGGGCGTGTAATCCCCCTCTTGACCCGGACATAGGGGGAGTATGGAGAGTGCGATGACACTGGTACGGAGTGGTGCGCGAGGGGCGTCAACGGAGGAGACCTTCCGGGGACTGTTCTCGCAGCACTACGGAGCCATTCACGCGTACTGCGCTCGCAGGCTCGGGACGTCCGACGCAGCGGATGCCGCGTCTGATGTCTTCACCGTGTGCTGGCGCAAGATCAGGCGCGTGCCGGGGGAACCCGAAACGCTGCCGTGGTTGTACGGCGTGGCCCGCAATGTCGTTGCCAATCATCGTCGGAGCCGACTCCGGCGAGCACGTCTTGACGCCCGAACTGCCGCCCATGCGGACCACACCTGGACGGATCAGCCCGGAGGTTTCGATGCCGTGCTGGCGCAGATGAGTGATGACGACCGCGAAGTTCTCATGCTGGTTGCTTGGGAAGGGCTCGGACCGCAAGAACTCGGTCGAGCGCTCGGGTGTTCCGCCAACGCCGCCACCGTCCGTCTGTATCGGGCGCGAACCCGCCTCTCCGCCGCTTGGGATGCCGTTGGAGGTGGAGCATGAGACAGGATCCTTTCGACCAGATGCGCCGCAAGAATCCGGTGCCTCCAGATCAGACACCTGCTGCACCGATGGGTGTGGCCGATCGGATCATCGGATCCAGGCGTGCCATGCCGGGGTGGGTGGTGGCCGCAGCGGCTGCGGCTGCGGTCGTAGTCATCGGCGGAGTCAGCCTATTGCTCGTCAACCGTCCCGGTCCGACGGTGGTGGCCGACTCGAGCACTTCATCGGCCGCCGTGGCCGACCCGAGCATTTCATCGGCCGCGGTGGCTTCGTCATCACCCGACACGGCCCCTTTGCCATCGGTAACCCTCGCGGCGATCCCTCCCGTTGCGAGCGGCGATGCGGTCGTCGTGTATTTGATCATCGACGATCCAACGGCAACTGAGTTCTCCTCGCAGAGCTTGATAGCGGTGGCGCGGTCGACCGCAACCCTGTCGGCGCAGCCTCTCGACCTGCCGAGCACGGCCCTTGGCTTCCTGCTCGTC
>JAZGIX010000087.1:0-3216 GCA_036482315.1 Acidimicrobiia bacterium
GCCCGGCTTCTTCGCCCAGTCGTAGCGGACCTCCGTTTCTGAGTCGGTGACGGCACGCTTGAGCCGCTTCCGGATCGTGTCGGGGTCGTCGAGGATCAGGATTCGGCTGCTCTCGTCCGGGTCCGATTTCGACATCTTGGCGGTCGGGTCCTGTAGGGACATCACCCGGGCTCCCTTCTCCGGGATGATCGGCTCCGGCATCGGAAACTCGTCGCCGAACCGATGGTTGAACCGCTCGACCAGATCTCTGGTCAGTTCGAGATGCTGCTTCTGGTCCTCACCGATGGGCACCGCGTCGGCTCTGAACAGGAGAATGTCGGCGGCCATCAGCACCGGATACGAATACAGACCGAGGTTCGATCCGGCCTTGTCCGACTTGTCCTTGAACTGGGTCATGCGGTTCAGTTGGCCGGTACCGGTGATCGTCCCGAGGATCCAGGCCAATTCGGTGTGCTGCGGCACCTGGCTCTGGTAGTAGAAGAGCGACCGCTCTGGGTCGACGCCGGCGGCGAGGAGAACCTTGGCCGCCTCGAGTCGATCTCTGTTGAACTCAGCCGGATCGAGCGGAACGGTGATCGCATGAAGGTCGACGACGCAGTAGACGCAGTCATACTCCTCCTGGAGCCTCACCCAGTTGCGGAGGGCGCCCAGATAGTTGCCGATATGGAGGTTGCCTGTCGGCTGTAGGCCTGAGAAGACGGTCTTGCGTTCCATGAGAGCCACAAGTTAGTAGCAGGCAGGACCGGACCAGTCAGCACACAGCAGCGAAGAGTTCCCCCTGTCCTGCGATCTGCGATCTGCATGCTGCAAGCAGCATGCTCTACTCTCCCGAGCACCACTCACGGGATCCAACCATGGACATCGAAATCGGGATCGGCAAGACCGGGCGCAGGGCTTGGGGTCTCGACGACATCGCGATTGTTCCCAGCCGGCGTACCCGTGATCCCGACGATGTCGACATTTCGTGGGAGATCGACGCCTATCACCTGGAAATCCCGATGCTCGCTTCTGCGATGGATTCGGCGGTGAGTCCTGCCACTGCCATCGAGATCGGGCGGCTCGGTGGGATCGGCGTCCTGAACCTCGAAGGGCTATGGACTCGATATGAGGATCCGACCGCTTACTTCGAGGAGATCGCCTCGCTGGCGTCGGAGAAGGCGACACGGCGGATGCAAGAGATCTACCTCGAGCCGATCAAACCGGAACTGATCGGCCTTCGCATCGAGGAGATGAAGTCGGCAGGGATCACGACTGCCGCCAGCCTCACGCCGCAGCACGTCGCCGTGTACTCAGGTCTCACGGTCGAAGCGGGCCTTGACATGCTGGTGGTCCAGGGGACCGTCGTGTCGGCCGAACATGTGTCGACCCGGGTCGAACCTCTCGATCTCAAGAAATTCATCTCCGGGTTCGACCTACCGGTGATCGTGGGCGGCTGCGCCTCCTATTCCACGGCGTTGCATTTGATGCGTACCGGTGCGGTCGGTGTGCTCGTCGGTGTGGGTCCCGGGGCGGCCTGCACCACCCGAGGTGTCCTTGGGGTCGGTGTGCCACAGGCCACAGCCATTGCCGACGCGGCGGGAGCCCGGATCCAGTATCTCGATGAGAGCGGACGGTACGTGCATGTGATTGCCGACGGCGGGATGCGTACCGGAGGCGACATCGCCAAGGCGATCGCCTGCGGAGCCGATGCCGTCATGCTCGGTTCCCCGATCGCGGCGGCAACCGAGGCGCCGGGGCGGGGACATCATTGGGGGATGGCGACGTTCCATCCGACTCTGCCGCGCGGCGCTCGGGTGGAGGTGGGGGAGCTGGGATCGCTGGAAGAGATTCTTCGGGGTCCGGCCCACGAGAACGACGGACGGCGCAATCTGTTCGGAGGATTGACCGTTTCGCTGGCGACCACCGGTTACGCCGATCTGAAGGAGTTCCAGAAGGCCGAAGTGATGGTTGCGCCGGCACTGAAGACCGAAGGCAAGGCGCTCCAGATCAGCCAGCACGTCGGCATGGGCTGATGCCGGTGGACGAGGGCTTCGACAGGGTTCTCGTCGTCGATTTCGGCGCGCAATACGCCCAACTGATCGCCCGCAGAATTCGCGAGGCGCACGTCTACTCCGTGATCGTGCCCCGTGATATCACCGCCGATCAGGTGCGATCCATGTCGCCGGTTGGGATCATCCTGTCCGGTGGCCCGGCATCGGTCTACGCCGAAGACGCCTATGCGATCGATCCGGCGATCCTCGAGCTGGGTGTTCCGATTCTCGGCATCTGTTACGGCCATCAGGTGTTGGCCAGCGTCTTGGGCGGCGACGTGGCGCGTGTCGAGGCAGCCGAATATGGTCGGACCGAGTTGGAGACGGCGCCCGAGTCGATGTTGTTTGCCGAATTGCCGGGTCGGCAAGAGGTTTGGATGAGCCACCGTGACGCTGTCGTGAAGGCTCCGCCGGGGTTTACGGTGACGGCATCGACGGCGGTGTCGCCGGTGGCCGCGATGGAGGATCTCGAACGCGGATTCTGCGGCGTTCAGTTTCACCCTGAAGTAGCCCACACGCCACGCGGCCAGGAGGTGCTCGAACGGTTCCTCTACGGAGTCTGCGAGGCCAAACCGACGTGGACCCACGTCGGGATCATCGAGCAGGCGGTGAGCGGGGTTCGTGAGGCCGCCCCGTCGGGCAGGGTGATTTGTGGTCTGTCGGGTGGGGTGGATTCGGCCGTGGCCGCGGCGCTCGTCCATCGAGCGATCGGAGACAGGCTCACCTGTGTGTTCGTGGATCACGGCCTCCTGCGCCAGGGTGAAGCCGACCAAGTGGAAACGGCTTTTCGAGCGACCCTCGATGTCGATTTGATCCACGTCCGCGCCGCCGACCGGTTTCTCACCGCTTTGGCTGGGGTGGCCGACCCGGAGGAGAAGCGCAAGATCATTGGCGAAACCTTCATCCGAGTCTTCGAGGATGTTGCGGTCGATGTCGACGACGCCAAGTACCTGGTGCAGGGGACGCTCTACCCCGACGTCATCGAATCCGGGACCAAGGATGCGGCCAAGATCAAGAGTCACCACAACGGCGGCGGCCTGCCCGACGATATGGACTTCCAGTTGGTGGAGCCGTTGCGCAATCTGTTCAAGGACGAGGTACGGGCGATTGGTGAGGAGCTGGGGCTACCTCCCGACATTGTGTGGCGACAGCCCTTCCCAGGTCCCGGTCTGGCTGTGAGGATCAT
>JAZGIX010000088.1:0-8631 GCA_036482315.1 Acidimicrobiia bacterium
GGACCTCCGATTCGGGTACCTCCGCCCGAGCGCGTCTCTGTCATCTGCCATCTGCTGTCTCCTGGGCCTATATCACCCCGGATTTGCGCGACGTTGGGCCAGGGCTAGCATCCTGCGCTCGGTGCCCTCAGGGGCACCCACCTGCAGGCTCTCCCGCCCCCCTGGGGGGCCTGCACACCCACCGGGATCGGCCCGCGATCGGCAACGGTCGTGGGCCGGTCTGGGTTTTCGGCCGCGCCAATAGGCGCGCACTCTGAGCAGTGCGTTTCCGGTGACGGGAAAACGAGAATCCTCGGTGACTGATCGGTGCCTCCGGCCGGCGCTGCTTGAATCGAGAGCGTGAGTCCACGATTGCGACGACCCCGGGACCTGGCTGTAGCGCTACGCGAGTTGGCCAGGCGCCGCCCGCGCGAAGCGGAGGCGTACCTCGCGGCTCACCGGGAAGAGTGGTCGGCTCTTGCCCTTGCCGATCCACACGATGCCGCCGACATCCTCGAGGCAATCGACGAAGAAACCGCGGCCGGCCTCATCAGCGATCTGGAGCCCGCTCAGGCTGCGAATCTCCTCGAGGAGCTGAACAATGAGGTAGCAGCCGACCTGCTGGAGGAGATTGCTCCCGACTCAGCCGCCTCGATGGTGGCAGAGCTACCCCTCGACGAGGCGGCCGACATCGTCGGGCATCTGGAGCCCGACGTTCGCAACGCCATCTTCGATGTGCTGGACGATGCGGCAGTCGACGAGATCGCCGCGGTGCTGCGGCACCCGGCGGATTCGGCCGGGGGCCTCATGTCGATGGAGCCGGCCACGTTGCCCAGCGGCCTCTCCGCCGGTGAAGCGATCGAAGCTCTCCGGCGGCTCCACCAGCACGTGGACCATCTGCACTACGTATACGTCGTCGACGCCGAGAATCGTTTGATCGGTGTCGTCTCGTTCCGAGAACTCGTGTTTTCTCGCCCAGGGACTGCGATCGACGAAGTGATGATCTCTAATCCGATCGCGGTTCGCGCCGAGACCGACCGTGAAGATCTGGCGGAGCTGATACAGCGGTACGGGTTCGTTGCGATGCCCGTCGTCGACCGCCTCGGTCGTCTTCTCGGCGCGGTGACTGTCGACGACGTTCTGGAGGCAGTGCAGCACGAGGCCACTGAGGACATCGCGGCGATGGTCGGCGCCGGCCCCGAGGAGACGATCTATACGCCGGTCCTCCGATCTGTTCGCAGTCGGCTCCCCTGGACCGCCGTCAACCTCGGAACGGCCTTCCTGGTCGCGTTCACGGTGAGTCGATTCGAGCCGATCATCAATCAGTTCGCGGTGCTGGCCGCCTACATGCCGGTGGTGGCATCTGTCGGCGGCAATAGCGGTGCGCAAAGCCAAGCCATCATCATCAGGGCGATGGCGGTCGACACCGTTCCGGCCCAGATGACGCGTCGGGTACTTGGCAAGTCACTGCTCATCGGACTGACCAACGGGGTCGTGGTGGGTCTGCTGTCGGGCCTGATCGCGGTGGGCTTCACCGGAGAGCCCAAGATCGGGTTCGTGATCGGACTGGCGACATTGGTGAACCTGATCATCGCCAACGTGGCAGGCAGCGGCATCCCGGTGCTGCTGCACCGACTCGGCCAGGATCCGGCGCTGGCATCCAACATCTTCATGACGCTGATCACCGATATGTTCGGTTTCGGGGGCTTCCTGGCGATTGCAACAGGGCTCCTGTAGGCGCCCTCCGGACACCAGTAGCCAGTAGCCAGTAGCCAGTAGCCAGTAGCCAGTAGCCAGTAAACGGTGCCGCCTCAGCTCAACTCTTGTTGGATACTGGGTACTCGACGGCATGCTGACTCGAAACGGCATACGCCCACCTCAGATCCGAGCAGAGCACGTCTCGTACTGGATACTGGCTAGCGGCCCTCCAGCCACTCTTCGTAACTCACGCCCTCCATCCACTCTGAGAAGTGGGCGATGCGGTGCCGTTCCTTCACAAGATCGAACAGCTCAGGATCCGGCGTCTTGTCCAGTGCGAAGCGGAGAGTGTCTAGTTGGGCGCGCCAGCCCTGGCTGCCGAGTGCTTCATCGACGCCGTTGTGCCAGTCGGGGAGGACCGATGGATCATGCTGGGTCCAGTAACGGACCAGCTTTCGCGCAGTGCGAATTGCCTTTCTGACCACCTTGGCCTGATCCCGATCATGGCCGGTGGTCTCGGCCGCATTCTCGGCCCACTCGAGCAAGAGCGGCTCGCCGACTTCGCTGGGATGTTCTACGGCCCGTCGGTATAGATCATCGATGCCGGAGGCAAGCGATTCGGAGCTCACACCGAGGCGGCGATCTCGGGAAGCAGATCTTCGTAGGACGCCAGGTGCTCGGCACGCTCCACCTTGAGTCCGGAGACCAACTCGGCGTACTCGTCACCCCTGCCCTGGGAGCCGTACAGGAGCCGCGGTCGCAGCACCGCGGAGTCCTCGACGCCGGGCACGGCAGACGCCACCTGATAACCGAAGTCGGGATCTTCCTCCCATTCGATTCCACCGTGAGCGATGGCTGCGACGATCGCAGCCGAGATGGCGGGCGCAACCTTCGAGGAGCGATCGTCATCAGCGGGGCCGCCGACCCGGCCGGTGTTGAGCACGAATACTTCCATGGAGGTGGTTTCGAGCAGCTCGCGCAGGCGGTTGGCCTGCCACTCGTGGCGGTATGCAAAGAAAGGGTTGGTGCCCGGCACCCGGAGGAACTTCCCGGCCTCGGATTTTCCTCCGGCACTGGTTCCGGTCGTCTCTCCGAGCATGAAGTACGCCGCGGCCTGATCTGGCGTGAGCCTGGCCACGGCGGGGATGATGCTGGCGTTCCGGTTGAGAATGACCATGAAGTCTGCGGTGTCGACCTCAGCCGGATAGATGATCCCGGGGATGTCCTCGGCCGAGATGACGGCCCGGCTGTTCTCGGTGTGGGTCTTGTCATGGAAATCGAGCACGCCGGAGTCGTTCATTGCCACGTTCTCGAGGTATGTCCGACGCTGGGTGACGCCGTGCCACACGGCCGGCTCTGATTCTGCGGTGAGTCCATAGACCTTGGCGAACGTCCCAGCCTCCGTTCCGTATACCTTGCCGCCCGGAAATAGTGCAACAAAGTCATCTTGAACCGGGGCACCGCCGCCCGCCTTGGAGAACGTCGTCGTGGTCTTGCCGGTACCAGAGAGGCCGACGACGCAGCCGACCCGGCGCGCCGCACCGTCACCCACCACCTTGAGGCCGCTGTGCATTGCGAGACCGCCGCGGCGATACATCAGCGCATCCCACATCCTCAATCCGGCCATCTTCGACTCGCCGAAGTAATCCGAGTTGAGCACGCGGGTCACTCCGGAATCGAGGTCCACGGCGATGATGCGGTCATCGGGATAGCCCGGCGCCGCGAGCGAGGGCGTGTAATACACCGTGAACTCCGGCTCGGCATCGTCGTCCGCCGGAAAGTAGAGGAGCCGCTGCTTCGCCGCAATGTTGGCGTTTTCCTTCTCGATGATGAGTCGGGTGCGCACCCGGGCATCGGGGTGGTCTCCGATATATCCATCGAGCACGATGACGTCCTTGTCTGCGAGATGTTCCACCTGCGCTCGGGCGAGGGCGTCGTATTCGGACCGGGTGATGGTGGGATCGGTGTGCCGGGATGGATCATCGGTGGCGATAAACGTGCTCTGCTTGGAACGAGCCGTGACCTGCGTGGTCACGTTGAGGCTCCCGTATTCGGTCTCACGCACGGTGTTCTGTGCCGCGGCCAGGTCGCGCAATTCCTCAGGACTGGGGTTGTGTATTGCAGAGCGCGTGCGAATTTCCAAGAGGAACCCCTCCGTTGCCGGCGCGGCAGTCTAGGAAGCGGTGGTGGCGCGGTCCGTTTCTGCCGTAACTATCGACCTGAATTCTGCGACCAGCGACTCGCCGAACGGGCCAATCGGGATCGCATGCTCTCCGACCTTGTCGATCGGAGTGACCTCTTTGATCGTGGAAAGACCAAAGACTTCGTCGGAGCCGAGCAGCCGTTCGAGGGGGAAGAAGCCCTGTTTGACCTCGACGTCGAGCCTGTGTGCCGCCTCGAGCAGGACGTCGCGCGTGATCGAAGCCAGAATCCCGAGTTCCAGGGAGGGGGTCTCGAGTCTGCCTTCCGACATCCACGCTACGCAAAAGGTGGGTCCCTCCAGGACCACTGATTCGGCGGTGAGGAGAAGCGCATCATGGAATCCGACACGTTGTGCCTTATCGGTAGATGCCATGTTGGGTGCGTACGACGTCCATTTGACTCCTGAAAAACTGCCGGCGTCGGTTGCCGGATGCCAAAAGGCCTTCATGGGTAGGACGGACAGCCGATCGGAAACGCTGGGAACCGGTTCCCACATGACGATCGTGCGCGATGGTGCTGCGGCGAGCGGATCGCGACCCCCGCCCGTCACGACAACCCTGACCTGTCCGTCACCGCCCGTTTCGGCACATTCGGTGATCCATGAGTCGAGACCGTCGCGATTCGGGAGTTCGATCGCCAGCGCCTCGGCGCTCCGTTCCAGCCGATCCAGGTGCTGCCCGAGGCGAAACGCCAAGCCGTCGTAAGAGCGGATGACCTCGAACACTCCGAATCCTCGCAGCACTCCCCAGTCGAAGACCGAGATCGCTGCTTGGTCGTCAGGAACCGGTGTGCCGTCGATCATCACCCGCATCGCGGCGAGCCTAGTGCCGACGCCATATAGAGGGCATGCCAGAGAGGGCGCGCCGATAGGCGTTGCCCGGTTCGGCACGGGTGAGCGCAGCCAACCGCCGTCGACGCCTTTAGCCTCGGTCCCATGGAGCGGCTGCCCCGTACCGACCCGGCCGACCTGAAGGCACTCCGAGCCGTCGGGTGGATCGACGCCGACACCGTGGTTGCCGGGCACCTGTTCGATCTCCTCCGTCTGGGGCCCGACCCTGTCGGAGCGATGCTCCGGCTCGGAGATATTGCACGTGCCCACCCGGATCTTGCCAGGGCGGCTTTGGAGGACGAGCCGATGGCGGAGAGGCTCGTCGCCCTGGTTGGCGGTAGTCGCGCCCTCTCTGCGGCTGTGGTGCGTGCCACCGACCCGCATCGAATCCTCGGTGGAGAACTCGACCCGCCGGAGCCGAGTCCCGACGGCCTCGCTCGCTGGGTGAAGGAAGCTATGGCCGGTGTGGCTGCCGCCGATCTCGCCGGACAAATCGAAATGCCGGAGGCGGGAGCCAGGGTCTCCACCATTGCCGATGCCGCGACTCGGGTCGTGGTCGACTCGATCCTCGCAACGACCCCGGCTCGGCTGGCCGTGATCGCGATGGGCAAGTGGGGCGGCCAGGAACTCAACTATGCCTCGGACATCGATTTGGTGTTCGTCCACGAAGGCTCGGATGAGGAGGCTCTGACCGCCGCCTCCCGGGTGGTAGCCGCTCTGGGGGAGCGTTCTGAAGATGGTTCGCCGTTTCGAGTCGACACCGATCTCCGGCCCGAAGGGGCTTCGGGTCCGTTGAGCCGGTCGCTCGATTCTTACCGGGCCTACTGGGAGCGGTGGGCGGAGACGTGGGAGCTCCAGGCTCTGCTCAAGGCGCGTTTCGTAGCCGGCGATGCCGCTCTGGGGAAGGCGTTCGTCGATTCGATGACTGAGGCGGTCTTCCCCGAGCGCCTTGGGGCCGATGCCGTCCGATCGATTCGGGCTATGAAGCGCCGGACCGAGGACGGCGTCGACGGATCGGTTACGGAACTGAAGCGGGGTGTCGGGGGTATTCGGGATGTCGAGTTCGCAGTGCAGCTGCTCCAGTTGGTCCACGGCCGGGCCGACCCGGCTCTTCGGGCCGCGGGCACGCTGGCGGCGCTGCGATGTTTGGCGGAGGGCGGCTATGTCCTCGCAGAGGATGCCGAGACTCTGGCCGATGCCTACCTGTGGCTGCGAGATGCCGAACATCGCATTCAGCTCTACGACCTCCGCCAGACCCACACACTTCCTCGAGCCGTCGAGGATCGCGAGCGCATCGCCCGGGCGATGGGCTACCGCGACGAATCCGACGCTCCGGCGCTCATGAGGTTCGAGGCGGATCTCACGGCCAAGCGTTCCGAAGTGCGCTCGATTCACGAGCGGTTGTTCCACCGACCGGTGCTGGAGGCCCTGGCGGAGAGCAAGGCCGCTTCGATGCCCGTCACTGCGGCAATTCGTCGCCTGGAGGCGTTCGGGTTCCTCGATACGGAGGCAACCCAGCAAGCCGTCGAGGACCTCACCAGCGGCTTGTCGCGTCGGAGTTCGTTGATGCGCCACATGCTGCCTCTGATCATGGAGTGGCTCTCGTTCGCACCGGATCCCGACCTCGGGCTGAGCCAGCTTCGATTGCTGCTGGGTGAGACCGCCGACACCGGTTCGATTGTCGCGATCCTGCGAGACGATCCAGTGGCGGCAGAGCGATTGTGCCGGGTGCTCGGAACTTCACGTCTGATCGGCCGACTTGTGGATCGTTTGCCGCCGCTGGTTCCGACCTTCGGCGACGATGACCAACTAGTGGCGTGGCCATCGCGAGACGAGCTCGTCAACGAAGCTCGCGCTCGGGCTTCGGTTCCCGGCGAGGCGACGTCTGCGATCCATCGATTTCACGCCGAACACCTGCTGCGGATCGCGGTGGCCGACATTGCCGATCTGATTGACGAGGTAGAGGTGGGTCGCCGACTGTCGATGTTGTCAGATGCCACTGTTCAGGCGGCGCTGGACGCGGCGATGCGGGAGTCGAAATCGAGTCCTCGTCTCTGCATCGTCGCCTTGGGCAAGTGGGGCGGGGGCGAACTGACTTATTCCAGTGACCTCGACGCCGTGGTCGTGATCGCCGGTGCCGACGACACCGATGCCGCGACGTTGGTTGTCGAACGGGTTATCGCCGCGCTCGAGCGCCCGGCCACTGGATATCCCTCCTTGGATCTCGATCTGGACCTTCGTCCCGAGGGAAGCAAGGGTGCGCTGGTACGCAGCCTGGAGGCTTATGAGTCCTACTGGCGCCGATGGGTGGATACATGGGAACTGCAAGCAATGTTGCGCGCCCGACCAGCAGCCGGTGACCTCGAATTGGGTGGCGCGTTGGTGGAGGCGTCGATCCCCCACGTCTTTGCGGATCGCCCCGGTCGTGAGCAAGAGATTCGCCAGATCAAGGCGAGAGTCGAGGTCGAGCGCATCCCGATAGGTGAGGACCCCGACTTCCATCTCAAGCTCGGCAAAGGCAGTCTCGCCGACGTCGAGTGGACGGTTCAGCTGCTGCAGCTGCAAAACGGTTCCGATCATCCCGAGGTGCGGGGAGCGTCAACTCTCGAAGCGGTGGCATCGCTTACGGCCGCCGGTCTGCTGGATCGCAAGGAAGAGACCATCCTGTTGGATGCGTATCGGTTCTGTGCCCGGGTGCGAAATCGCCTCTTTCTTCAGTCCGGGCGGACCCGCGACTCTCTTCCCGACGAACCCACCGAAGCGACCAGGCTCGGTCGGTCGCTCGGGTACACGCAGTCGCCTCGCACCGCGCTGCGCGAGGACTATCGGCGAGTCACCAGGAGAGCGCGCCGCGTTGTGGAGCGCCGGTTCTACGGCATCTGACGGTGAGGTCGCGCCTACCGACCGGACTCAGATGGTCCGACCGACGGCGGCTGCGATTGCACCGACTTGCTGCATGAGGAGTGAGAACTGGTCGGGGAGGATGGCCTGGGCTCCATCCACCAGAGCCGTCTCCGGTGCGGGATGGACGTCGATCATGAGGCCGTCGGCGCCGGCAGCCACGCCGGCAAGCGAAAGCGGCGTGACGAGGCGGCGTCTTCCCCCGGAGTGGGAAGGATCGACCATCACCGGGAGATGGGACAGGCCCTTGACCACGGGTACCGCCGAGACATCGAGGGTGTTACGCGTCTGCGTCTCGAAGGTCCTGATTCCACGTTCGCACAGGATGATGGCGTGGTTGCCTTCTTTGTAGATGTACTCGGCCGCATTGAGCCACTCTTCGATCGTTGCCGTGAACCCGCGCTTGAGCAGGACGGGCTTTGGTTGGCGACCCACCTCGGAGAGCAGGGGAAAGTTGGCCATGTTGCGGGTGCCGATCCGGACGAGGTCGGCGTACGACGAGATCAACTCAATGTCCCTCGGGTCCACAACCTCGGCTACAAAGGGGAGCCCGAATTCCTCCCGCGCTTCGGCGAGTAGTTCCAGACCCTTTTCTCCGAGCCCCTGAAACGAGTAGGGCGAGGTGCGAGGCTTGAAAGCATCCCCGCGCAGGATCGTTGCTCCTGCATCCTTGATGGCCCCGGCTGCCGCGAAGAGTTGATCCCGGTCTTCGACGGCACATGGTCCGGCGATAACGGTCACCGCCTGTCCGCCGACCGGCACGCCGCCAACGTCGACAATGGTGTCGTCGACGTGGTGGTCTCGGCTGACGAATTTGTAGGGCTTGAGGACGGGCACCGCTCGCTCGACACCCTGGAAGGCTTCCCACGGAAGCTGTTGGATCGTCGACCTGTCGCCGACCGCACCGATCACCGTTCGAAACTGGCCTTCGGACACGTGGGCTTCGGCACCGATGTCGCGCAGTCGTTGGACAACATGATCGATGTCGGCGCGAGTAGCACCACTCTCCATCACGATGATCG
>JAZGIX010000089.1:0-11134 GCA_036482315.1 Acidimicrobiia bacterium
CTCAAGGATGTAGACGTCGAGATCTACGAGGGAGAGATCGTCTGCCTGCTGGGCGGCAACGCTTCTGGCAAGACCACCGTCCTCAAGACCGTCTTGGGGATGGTCACTCCCACAACCGGTGACGTTCTCCTTGACGGAGAGATCGTGTCCGAGAAGCCAACGAGCTACCGGGTCGAGCGGGGCGTATCGATGGTTCCCGAGAACCGCAGGCTCTTCAAGCGGATGACCGTCAAGGAGAACCTGGAGATCGGAGCCTACCTGCGCAGGGACACTGAGAATCTCGATGATGACTTGGAGGAGATCTTCGACTTGTTCCCTCGAGTCAAAGAGAGGCTCACTCAGAAGGCCGGGACGTTGTCCGGGGGCGAGCAGCAGATGGTGGCGGTCGGGAGGGCTCTGATGGCTAAGCCGAAGGTGCTGCTGATGGATGAGCCTTCGATGGGTCTGGCTCCGGTGCTGGTGAGCCAGAACTTCGAAATCATCGAGCAGATCAACCAGGCAGGAACGACCGTCTTTGTAGTCGAGCAGAATGCCAACATGGCGTTGTCGATCGCCGATCGTGGCTACGTGCTCCAAACCGGGGCCATTGTTCTGGCCGATACGGCCGAGAACTTGCTGGCCAACCCGCAGATGCGCCAGGCATATCTCGGGGAAGTGGAGTAACCAGTCCTTAGTCCTTAGTCCTTAGTCTCTGCGCAGGGCTGCCTAGGTGCTTCCGGCTTCCATTACCCACTCCACGATCTGCGTCCCCAGGTCGGGGTCGGCGGTCAGCATCCTCGTGGCGTGGCCTCCGGAGGAGAGGACAATCAGTTCGGACCGCGGGGCTGAATCCGCAAAAGACCTGGCATCGGATGCGGCGTTTCCATCGTCTTCGGCTGCGACGAACAGGATCGGCTCTTCGACATCAGACAGGAAGCCTGAGGCGTCGGGTGCGCTCGGGAACGACGGCACTCCCGACAGCAGGAAGATTGCATCAAAATCGTTGCCGGCCCCGAGCGTCATGGCCGTCGCTCCGTTCATGGAGGCTCCGCCGAAGACGACGCCACGAGCTCCCTGAGCGGCGACGTACTCCAACGCGGCGGCGGCGTCGATCAACAGGTCGAACGGCTCGCGGTCGCCGTCGGACGGCCCGTAGCCCCGGTTGTTGTAGGCGAGCACCGAGTAGTCCTCGGCCTGGAAGAGGATGGCGAGTTCGACCCAAGACGTCTTGTCGGCCGGACGCATGTGTGCCAGCACCACCCAGTCGGATCCGCCCGGGTAGACGGTGGCGTCGAGCGCCAGACCGTCTGCCGTCGTGAAGGAAACCGTCACCGGATCGAGAGCCCCAGTCGCGGTGGCGATTGGGGCCTCGGTGCTGGTGGTCAAGGTGGTGGCGGAGGTCCCGGGTGTCGCGGATGTGACTGTCGCATCGATGCCCGAGGTGTCGTCGTCGCCGCAGGCCGCAGCGATCAAGGCGAGGGCGAGCAGCATGGTGGCGATTCGTTTCATGGGGGCCTCCGAACTGGGTCACTCCCCACTTCAGCAGGCTGTGGACCATGTGTACAGGCTGGTGCGGTGGCACCTGTAGCATCCGGCGCTCATGGATCATCAACTCACCACGCTTCCAAACGGCCTTCGCGTCATTACCGAGACGATGCCGTCGGTTCGTTCGGTCTCCGTCGGATGCTGGGTCGACACCGGTAGTCGCGACGAGTCAGAGGTCGAAGCGGGTTGTTCTCACTTTCTGGAGCACCTGCTCTTCAAGGGAACCGAAGAGATCAGCGCTCGGGAGATCGCCGAGGCCTTCGACGCGGTGGGAGCCAGGAGCAACGCGTTCACCTCGAAGGAATACACCTGCTACTGGGCTCAGTTGCGGGATGAGGATCTGGCGATGGGAATGGATCTGTTGTCCGAAATGATTCAACGCCCGGCGTTTCGTCAGGCCGAGATCGAGTCCGAGTCCTCTGTCGTGCTCGAAGAGATCAACATGAATGAAGACGACCCGGCCGACGTCGCCCACGATCAGTTCGCCCGGGCGTTGTGGGGACAGCATGCGCTCGCCAAGCCGGTACTCGGCACCCGCGAGTCGATCACAGACATGACCCGAGACGTCATCGCGGGTTACTGGCAACGCCGATATCACCCGTCGACGGTGGTACTGGCCGCAGCCGGGCACGTAGAACACGAGGATGCGGTCGCATTGGCGACCGCCCGCTTCGGCGATTGGAAAGGTGATGCCGGAGGCCACGACTTCGTCGATGCTCCGATCGACACCAACGTCGGCGTTGTCACTCGCGACACCGAGCAGGCCCATCTGGTGATCGGTGGCGAATCACTGAAGCGGGGGGACGATCGCCGTTTCGCGTTCGGGATTCTGAACCACGTCGTCGGAGGGGGCATGTCATCCCGCCTGTTTCGTCGGATTCGCGAAGAGCGAGGACTGGCATACGCGGTCTATGCCTTCAGGATGCCGTACGCCGATTCAGGGGCGTTTGGCGTCTACGTCGGGACCACGCCCAATCAGACTTCAGAGGTGCTCACGCTGGTGCGTGAAGAGCTGGCGACGGTGGTCGAGGATGGTCTCACCACGGACGAACTCGAACGGGTGAAGGGCAACATGAAGGGCGGGTTGGCGTTGTCGATGGAGGACACCAACAGTCGGATGGTTCGCCTCGGTCGCCACGAGCTCACCGGGATCGACCACCTGACTCTCGATGAGACCGTTGCTCGGATCGATGCCGTGACCCTCGGTGAGGTGCACGCGGTCGCCAAGGAGGTCTATGGAGGGCCGTTCGTTCTAGGAGCGGTCGGCCCGTTCGAAGCGGCGGACCTGGAGCAGTATGTCGGGTGAGACCCCCCGTTCCCCCGTTCTCTCGACTCCCGACTGATGGCTGATCGGCGTCGTGTCTCGGCAATGACCCCACTGCGGATCGTGCTTCTGCTGGGCGGACTCTTTGCTGCCTGCGGCGGGGCCTCGTCCTCCGTGAAGCCGAACTCGATCGAGGTGGAGGTGATTCTCACTCCCCTGGCCAATCCGCGGGGGGTCGCCGTCACCGCCGATGGCGGGCTGCTGATAGCCGAGGCCGGTACCGGAGATGACGCGGTCGACGTCGCGTTGCACACCGGCAGGCTCTCGAAATTCGTCGATCGTAACGACGATGGTGATTTCGTCGATCCGGGCGAGGTCGAGCCTTGGTTCGAGCATCTGCCCAGCTACAACGCCATCAACATTTTTGCCACCGGTCGCGATGAAGTAAGCGGCCCCAGCGATGTGTTGGTGCTCGACGACGGCCGGGTGTTCTTGTCCGTGGACGGTGGCTTCGAGGCTATGGCCCTTTTCGAGATCAGCCCGCAGGGCTCGATGGGCCGCAACCTGTCGCAGCGATCCAACATGACGGGAATCGGTGTCGATCGACTTCAGCGGCGCCTGTATGTCACCGAGAGCATGCTGAACCGCTTGATCGAGATCGAGTTGGACGACGCCGCCCAGCGGGAGATCATCGTGTTCGACGCCCTCGACAGCGGACAGCAGGCGGTGCCGGCCGGCCTGGCGGTCGATCCCGACACCGGCGAGATATTGGTCGCTCTCTTTTCGGGCGTTGCCGCCGACGGCGATGGAGGCTTCCTGCCGTTCGTCCTCGGTGACGCCAAGGTGGTACGGGTGAACCCCGAGACGGGCGGAACCATAGATGAGATCACCGGGTTGACCACGGCGGTGGATGTGGCTGTGGACGGCGCCGGCAACATCTTTGTGGTGGAGATGGCCGCCGAGCCCGCCGAGCTCTTCGTCGGTAGGGTGGATTTGTTCGATACGGATGCAGATCCCCGGCACGGCGGGTATCTACGGTTTAGCGGCAAGGTCACCCTCTACCCGGCGGGTGGCGGGCCGCCGCAGGTCCTGGCGGATGGTTTGGACGCTCCCACCAACATCACCGTCGGTCCCGACGGTGCGCTGTACATTTCTCTCGGTCAGGGCACTCCGGGTCGACCCATCCCAGGTCCGGCAGGGCCGATCACCATCGTCGGACAGGTCTTGCGCATCACCGGATACTGAGAGCATCCCTGGGTCAGATCGGTCGCCGATGGACTCACGGAGCCGAGCAGAACGAAGACGATCGATGTCGAATTCGTCCGCTACGGCAACTGCGTTGAACGGTCTCCACGACCGCTGCCGGGGAAGAAACGCTCGCTACCCACCCCGCTGCTCGTCGGCCAGACCCTTCAGGTAGGCGAAGCTGGCCATGGCGTCGTGGACCGGTCCGGCGCCGGGTTCGGGCTCGCCATCAAGGGCGACATCCTGCTCGAGGACGTACCAGCCGGCGTAACCTGCCGCCTCTAGTGCTCCGATTACACCTTTGATGTCCGCCCCACCGCCGCCGCCCAAGGGTGCAAAAAGGCCGGCCAGCACGGCTTGGTGAAACTTCAACTCGCCGTCGCGGACCAGTCGGGCGAAGTGCGGGTCGACCTCTTTCAGGTGGACGTGTGCGACCCGACCGGCGGCGAGCTCGACCATCTCCACCGGGTCGATACCGGCGAGAGCAAGGTGACCGGTGTCGATGCAAAGCGCTACGTCGGTCTGATCGAGGATTCGCTCGATGTGGTGGCGGCGTTCTATGGCCATTCCCCAGTGTGGATGCAAGGCAGTGACGAGGCCATACCGGTCTGCGATCTCAACCGTCCGCTCGAGGCCGGGCAGGAAGACATCCCATTCGCTCTCCTCCATTTCGATCCGGTCGTCATGACCGGGGTGATGCGAATCCGGTCCCAGGATCATTATCGAAGCGCCCACACCGGCCATTGTCTTGGCAGCGCGTTCGACGGAGGCAAGTTGACTCTCGATGTCGTCGGCGCGGTAGAGCACCACCGGTACGAAGCCGCCTACGAGATCGAGGCGATATCGGGTGAGCAGTGACCTCAAGGCGACCACGTCGTTCGGCAAGAACCCCTCCGGTCCCAACTCGGTCGCGGCCAAGCCCACCTCAGCCATCTCGGACAGCACCCGGTCGCGGTCCATCCGATACCCCCAGTCAGGGGATACTTCGACGCCCCAGGTGCATGGCGCTCCGGCAATGCGGTCGAGGAAGCTCACGCCATGCGGCCTCGGTCGCCGGACGGCGCCCATCCGTCCGCCATGGCCGGCGTGGCTAGAGCACGTTCGACTGCGGTCGGCGTGTCGTGCTGAGTGGCCCGAAAAACCGCCCGCCGGGCACTGCTGATAGTGATGGCCAGTTCGGGGACGTCGGGTTCGTGGTCGGAGTCGTGGATCGAACCGATCCGTTCTGCGGCGATGACTCCAAGCCTCACGGTTGCCACCTTCCTCGGGAAGAGCGCAGAGTTGGGTTGATAGAACGTTCCAACAGGTGGACCGTATTATCCGCGCCGAAGCGCTGTCAAAGAGCAAGCGGGGCCGTCGTCGCGGGAAGAGACAGGATGGACACCGAACGACTGACCACGGCACCGGCACCACACCCTCGAGGTGTCTTGTGAGAGGTTCTCAGACTCCGGACATCGCTGTTCGAGCAACGGTTCCCGAGTTGCTTCCCCGGACCGCAGCCTGCGGATCGGCGCCGGCGTGAGGCTGCGGTCGGACCTCGGCGGCCGTTGGGTTTGGCCGGTCGGATCGGGATCGAAGTTGCGGTGGGTTGTGGTGTGGACATGGTCGGTCCTGGCCCTGGTGCTGCTGGCCGCCTGCGGAGTCTCGGATTCGGGTTACCAGGTGGTCGTGGATGGGCTCAATCATCCTCGCGGGTTGGTGCTGAGGGCCGACGGCACCCTTTGTGTGGCCGAGGCCGGCCGCCTGGCTGTTGGCCAGGAACCGAAGGAAGGCCCAACTACCAACCTGGCAGCGACAGGAGCGGTCACCTGCGTGGACTCGGCAGGACGTAGGACGGCAGCGGTGGAGGGGTTGCCCTTTGTCTTCTACAACGTCACGGGGGTCACGACCGGGCCTGCCGATCTGGTGGAGATGGAGGGAGATCTCTTTCTGCTCACCGGAGAGGGTCACGTGGACCCGGCCCGCAGCATTCTGAAGTTATCGGCTCCTCCGGTTCCGCCGGAGGTGGTGGCCGATCTTCTGGCCTTCGCCACAGAAACGGCGGTTCTGGGCTTCTTCGACGAGATCGATATCCTCTCCAATCCATACGCCATGGTCTCGGATCCGCAGGATCGACGGTTCCTGGTCACGGACGGAGCCACCGGTCAGATCATGGCGGCCGGCCTCGATGGGCGCATCCAGATCTTTTCCCAGGTGGAAGGCCACGAGGTGCTGACGGGCATCACTTGGGGACCGGACGGGTTGTACGTGGCCTCGTTCAGCCAGCTCCCTCATGCCGAGAGCACAGGTGCCATTTTGCGTCTCGACCCCGACGGCTCATTCGACGTGGCGATCGATGATGTGACAACCCCGATCGATTTGGCATTCGACACAAAGGGCCGTCTCTACGTCTTGGAATTCGTCTCGGCCGCGGAGTCCGGGTTCCCATATCCCGCCAGAACGGGCCGTTTGCTGCGTTTCGATCGGCGCGGTGACGGTTGGTCGAACGGCCTGGTGTTGGTCGAAGGCTTGCCCTTTCCCACCGCGTTGTTGATAGACGACCAGGACAGAGGCTTCGTCTCGGTGCACGGCGCCTTCAGCTCGCCTGAGAGTGGCCTCGTCATCCGCTTCGACGATCTGGTAGGTGAGTCGGCGAGTGGATTCCCTCTCGAGTATTGATCTTTCAGGAGTGGGGTGGGTGGCAAGACCTCAGATCGATCCCGCTGGGCGCTGATCGCTAGAACAGAGCGTTCGCCAATGCCTTGCGGTAGGAGACGGTCAGCGGGTGCTCGTCTCCCAGGAGGCCGAACACGTCGACCATGCCCTGCCGAGCCTCGTCCATCTGGTCGCCCTTGTTGGCGACAACCGCCAGGAGATGGTCGAGCGCAGCCTCGTGCTCTCCATTAGCCGCCAGCGCCTGCGCCAACTCGATTCGGAGCGTTTGATCATCGGGCGCCAGAGCCAGCTTGGCTTCGAGTTCCGGCACATCCGCACCTCGAGCCGCGGTGACTCGGGCCGCGGCCTCGAGCTTTTCGACCTCCGAAGTACGCGGCAGACGCCCCAGGACGATGAGGGCGGTCTCGGTGTCGCCGTTGGCGATCAAGAGCGAAGCGAGGCCGGTGCCCGCCTCAACGTGGTCGGCCTGCTTCTCCAGGACCTGGCTGAAGACTCCACTGGCACCCACCTCATCGCCCTCGAGAACGAGGTCGCGGGCGTGGTCGACCATGAGATCGAGTTCGGTGGGGAGGATGTTGTCGATGAACTGACGGATTTGCGGGTCCGGGATGGCGCCCATGAACTGGGATACCGGCTGGCCGTTCTTGAAGGCGACAACGGTCGGAATCGACTGGATCTGGAACTGCTGAGACAACTCCTGGTTCTGATCCACGTCGACCTTTACCAATTCGAATCTGCCGTCGTAGTCGGCGGCGACTGCCTCGAGTGCAGGGCCGAGGGTCTTGCACGGACCGCACCAGGTGGCCCAGAAGTCCACGACTACCGGAACGTCGTGGCTCCGCTGCAGCACTTCGGTGCCAAAGTCCTGCTGATCGACGTCTTTCACGTGTGCCATTAGACAACCGTAACCGCATGGTGCCGGGAGGCATTCCGTATCCGAGATGATTCGATCTGGGTGTGAACCGTTCCTCGGTTGCTACCGTCCGTCGGAGCCAACTCGGAGACATGATGGCCATACCGTTCGGACGGGTACTCACCGCCATGATTACTCCCTTTGATGCGTCGGGGGCGGTCGATCACGGCACTGTTTGGGAATTGGCACGGCACCTGGTGGAGACAGGTAACGACGGGATCGTCGTGGCCGGCACCACCGGGGAATCACCGACGCTGGACGCAGACGAAAAGGTCGCCCTATTTCGTGCGGTAGTCGATGCGGTCGGGGACAAGGCTGTCGTTGTCGCCGGCGTCGGTACCTATGACACGGCAGAGTCGCTCCGCCTCACCGCGGGTGCAGTCGAGGCGGGAGTTCACGGAGTGATGGCAGTCACGCCGTACTACTCCCGGCCGCCGCAACAGGGCCTATTCGAGCACTTCACCGCCATCGCCGATGCGTCGCCGGTCCCGGTGCTGCTCTACAACATCCCTTCGCGAACCGGTCGCCGGATCGAAGTCGAGACCCTGGTCCGGTTGGCCAAGCACGAGCGAATCGCTGCAGTCAAAGACGCAGTGGGCGACCTGGCGTTCACCACCGAGACCGTCAACGCATGTGGAGATGATCTTGTCGTGTACTCCGGTGACGACATTCTCACCCTGCCGATGATGGCCGTGGGGGCAGTGGGCATCGTCAGCGTGGCCGCCCACCTGGTCGGAGAGCAGATCGCGGCCATGGTCGCAGCCGCGATGAACGACGACTGGACTGAAGCGCGTCGGATTCATCTTTCGCTCGCTCCGCTCTGTCGGGCGCTGTTCGCCGAGCCGAATCCAATGCCCGTCAAGGGAGCGTTGAATGCGTTATGGCAGCCGGTTGGCGATCCGCGCTCACCGCTGGTCGCGGCATCGGTCGAAACGGTCGACGCCGTCAAGGAGGCGCTGGCTGTGGTTGGTGCCCCGACTGGCGCCGCCAACTGATGTCGGTACGGGTTTCATTCTTGGGCGGCCTGGGAGAGATCGGTCGCAACTGCGCCTCGATCGAGATCGGCGGGCGGATCGCTCTGATCGACTGTGGGCTCATGTTTCCCGACGAGCACATGCTCGGAGTCGATCTGGTGCTGCCGGACTTCTCGTCGCTGGTGGAACGGTCCGATGATGTCGAGTGTGTGATCTTGACCCACGGCCACGAGGACCATGTCGGCGCTCTCACCTTCTTCCTCGCCCGGGTGAATGTTCCGGTATACGGCGCACCGCTTGCGCTTGCATTTGCTCGGTCCCGGCTCGAGGAAGCCGGTATCAAACACGACCTGCGACCGGTGGAGATGGGGAAATGGACCACCCACGGCAACTTCAAGTTCATGCACGTCCCGGTGTCACACTCGATCCCACAGGGTGCCGGAATCGCGTTCGATACGCCGGAAGGGATCGTGCTCCACTCGGGCGATTTCAAGCTCGATCCGACGCCGATCGACAACACGCCCACCGACCTCCCCGAATTTGCCGCGCTGGGGAAGCGCGGGGTGAGGCTGCTGCTGTCGGACAGCACGAATGCCGAACAGCCCGGTTTCGTGCCATCTGAATCGAGCCTTGCTCAGCCGCTGTACGAGATCGTTGTCGAGACGAAGGCCAGGCTGGTTGCAGCTTGCTTCGCCAGCCACATCCACCGGGTTCAGCAGATTGTCGATGCTGCGGTGGATGCCGGGCGCAAAGTCGCCTTCATGGGGCGCACGATGGTGCGAAACGTCCCGATCGCCGAGGAGATGGGTCTGTTCAACGTCCCACCTGATCGGATCTTGCCTCTGGAGGAGTTGCTGCGATTGCCTCCGGAGGAGACGGCGATCGTGTGCACCGGCAGCCAGGGCGAGCCGTTCTCGGCGTTGTCGCTGATGGCGGCCGGCGAGCACAAGTCGATCACGGTCGAGACCGGCGACACAGTGCTCATTTCGGCCCGTCCGATACCGGGGAACGAGACGAAGGTCTCGCGAGTGGTCAACGGTCTATTGCGGCGCGGGGCGAAGGTGTATCACGGCAATAACGCGACCGTTCATGTGTCGGGCCACGGCGCCCGCGAGGAACTCAAGACGTTTATCAACGTCGTGCGGCCGAAGGCGTTCGTCCCTGTCCACGGCGAATACCGGCATCTCTCAGCCCACGCCGATCTGGCCGAGGAGATGCAGGTGCCGGAGGTGTTCCTGTGCGAGGACGGTGACGCGGTTGTGCTCGACGAAGGTGCAATTCGCGTCGAGCGAAAGGCGATCTCGGCATCGCTCGTCTACGTCGACGGGCTCGACACAGCAGGAACCGTGCAGGGCGTAATCAGGGATAGGCGCCACCTGGCCGACGACGGTGTGGTCGTCGTCACGCTGGCGGTCGACGGCGGCAGCGGCGAGATCGTCCAGGGACCCGATCTCGACAGTCACGGATTCATGGACGATCCGGGGTCGGTCTTCGCACTGGCCGTCGAACGAATCAAGACCGAGGTGGGACGTCTCGATCTCCCGATCGACTACGAGCAGGCCCGGCGCAAGGTAAAGGGAGCGGTGAACTCAGTTACGCGAGCTGAGACGGGGCGGCGCGCGGTGGTGATCCCGGTGGTGCTGGAAGTCTGAATCAGTAGCCGGTAGCCAGTAGCCAGTAGCCCAGATCTGGCTGGGTACTCGATGGTGCTGCGACGCGATCGCGGTATGGGCGTTCGTTTGATCTTGCGACACCACGGTTGGTACTGGATACCGCTTCGTCGGCAAACGGCTCCGCCTCGGAGCCGAATGCCTCGCGAAACTCTTGTTGGCGTTTAACCTGATCTGGATATGGCATCACGGAAGCCTGCCCGTAGCCGGGGCTCTGGGCGGGGCCGGGCGACCGGAAGCACAACTAAGAAGAAGTCGAAGGCCAAGCAACCGCGTCGTTCCATGCTGGCGGCGATGCGAGAGCGATTGCGGTCGGGGTTCGGACGTCAGGCCGACGACGTGTGGGGGATCGTCCTCGTCGTTCTGGGCGTGATCGTGGCCCTTGCCTACTTCGGCCTCGCCGGTCCGGTCGGTAGCGGAATCGTGGCTGCTTCGGAGCTTCTGTTTGGCGTGTGGGGATACGCCATCTCCCCGGTCCTGGCCGTGCTCGGCGGGTTGTTGGTTGCTGCCCGACCTCGTACCGACTACGGGCGCATCGCCGCCGGGTTCGTCATCACATTCCTCGCCTCGCTCGGGATGTTCCATCTCATGACGGGGGCGATCTCGCTGGCAGACTCGGTTGATCTGGTCAAGGAGCGTGGCGGCGCCGTCGGCTCACTCGTCGCATTCCCGTTGCGGCGGGTCGTCGGTTTCTGGGGCGCCTTCGTCATCCTGGTGTCGTTCACGGCTCTCGGAGTTCTTCTGATGACCCGAACGACCGTGCTCGACGCCGGTCGAACCCTGTTCCACAGCATCGGATCGGGTTGGAAGCGTCTGGTGTCTTGGCCGGTGCGTCGTCGGCGGCCGACGGTGGAAGTCAGGAGTGTCGAACCCCACATCCGTCTGGTGC
>JAZGIX010000090.1:0-2449 GCA_036482315.1 Acidimicrobiia bacterium
ATCGAAGGTGGGATGAGGCCAAGCGGTCTGAGTAGCCAGTACCCGACCTGATTGCCTGGGTTGGGTGATACGTCCTACGGGATGTCGACTACGCGCCGTCGAGTACCCAGTACCCAGTATCAGATCAGGCCAATGCTGGTTGCTGGTTACTGGTTGCTGGTTACTGGTTGCTGGTTACTGGACACCGATTCGACCCATTGGCTATGTCCACCCCGTAATCCGTACTACCGTCGCGTCCCCAAATAAGGAGGGCCCGTGACGACCATCACATCGATCCGGGCCCGCGAAGTCCTTGACTCCAGGGGTAACCCCACCGTTGAGGCTGAAGTGACGCTCGCTGGCGGTCACTTCGGTCGTGCGGCGGTTCCCTCCGGAGCATCGACGGGGGCTCTCGAAGCGATCGAGCTTCGGGATGGCGGAAACCGCTTCGGCGGCAAGGGCGTGACGCGGGCCATCCAGCACGTCAACGATTCGATCGCACCGATGCTCTTGGGGCGTGACGCCACAGATCAGGAATCGCTCGATCAGGCGATGCTCGACCTCGACGGGACGCCCAACAAAGCCAAGCTCGGAGCGAATGCCATCCTCTCCGTATCGCTCGCATGTGCTCGGGCTGCGTCCGTCGGGTTGGGTCTTCCGCTGTTCCGGTACCTCGGCGGTCCCGCCGCCCGCCTGCTGCCGGTTCCTCAACTCAATGTGCTCAACGGTGGCGCCCACGCCGCCAACTCGGTGGACATCCAAGAGTTCATGCTGATCCCGGCCGGGTTCGGAACCTTCCATGAATCGCTGCGTGCCGGCGTAGAGGTGTATCACGCGTTGAAGAAGGTCCTCGCCGGACGTGGCCTGGCTACCAACGTCGGTGACGAGGGTGGATTTGCTCCGAATCTCGCCGCCGACCGTGATGCGTTGGAATTGCTGATGGAGGCGGTAACGGCTGCCGGTTACGAGCCGGGAGCCCAGATCGGATTCGCGATCGATTCTGCAGCCAACGAGTTCCACCGGGAGGGCCGGTATCGGCTCGATGGCGGATCGCTGACCTCTGAGGAGTTGGTCGACTACTACGTCGGCCTAGTGGACGACTTCCCGATCGTCTCGATCGAAGACGGCCTCGCTGAAGACGACTGGGACGGGTGGGCGACCCTGACCGAGCGCCTGGGGGAGCGGGTGCAGTTGGTCGGTGACGATCTGTTTGTGACCAACGAGGACTTGCTGCAACGTGGGATCGCAGAAGGTATCGCCAACTCGATCCTGATCAAGGTCAACCAGATAGGAAGCCTCTCCGAGACGCTCCACACCATGGAGCGGGCCGAACGGGCCTCGTATACCCGGGTGGTCAGCCATCGGTCGGGTGAAACCGAGGACACATTCATCAGTCATCTCGTCGTGGCCACCAATGCCGGCCAGATCAAGACGGGCGCGCCCGCCCGCGCCGAGCGGACCGCCAAGTACAACCAGTTGCTTCGCATCGAAGAGCAGCTCGGCGACGGTGCCCGCTTCGCCGGTTGGGACACCTACAGGCGGCACACGCCATGATCGACACCAGACGAGGGCTGGGGCTGGGCGGTTTTCTACTGCTGGTGCTCCTCATGGTGCTGGTCGTCGCCGCCGCCGGGATCTTCCCTTTCCGTCAGTTGCTGGCACAGGAGCGTGCCGTCGATCTGACTCAGGAGAAGCTCGATGCGCTGGTAGGGGAGAACCTGAGGCTGGAGCAGCAGATTGCTGCGCTGCGGACCGACGAGGAGGTCGAGCGTCTGGCTCGTGAGCATTTCGGCCTGGTGATGGCAGGCGAAGTCGGATATATGGCGGTGGTCCCTGAGGACATCGTGGATCCGGTGCCGGCTGGTCGCGACACCACGCTCGAACGGGAGCAGCCGTTGTGGGGCCAGGTGTGGGATTTCTTGACGGGGCGTGACATCGTCGATGGATGATGCTGCCGTCTTGGCGGCACAGATCGGCCGTCCGCTTCGGTCGTCGGCCGATGTGGTCGTACGCTGCCACCTCGATCTCCCGGTGGTGATGCGGGTTCCTCCTCTGCTCGATGACGGAACCCCCTTCCCGACGACCTATTGGCTGTCGTGCCCGTTGGCGGTGCGCCGGATCGGCCGAGTCGAATCGGCCGGCGGAGTCCGGGCGATGGAGCGGCGGGCCCTGGCCGATACCGCTTTCGGGGCGGCCCTGGAAAAGGCCCACGCCCGGTACCAATCGGAACGAGATGCACTGGTACCTGATGGGACCGAGCCGCGGCCCAGTGGGGGAGTCGCCGGCGTTAGAACCGGAGTGAAATGTTTGCACGCTCACTACGCCGATCACGCGGCCGGCAACAAGAACCCGGTCGGTGAAGTGACGGCGCCCTGGGTGGAGCCGCTCGATTGCGCGATGCCTTGCGTTGTGGAGAGCGCCGGAGGCGTCGAACTCAATCGACGGTGGACCGAGCCGAGGTGAGGGCCGC
>JAZGIX010000091.1:0-3730 GCA_036482315.1 Acidimicrobiia bacterium
ATGAGGCTTCGACCGCTCAAACTTCTCCTTCGCCATACCGATCTCCTCTTGAGTTACTCGCCCCGGACCTTGGCGACGATCTCCTCGGAGATCGCGACCGGGACCGGTTGATATGAATCGAACTGCATCGTGAAAGTGGCACGCCCCTGCGTCCGCGAACGGAGGTCGGTTGCGTATCCGAACATCTCTGCCAATGGCACCTGGGCCAGGATCACCCTGGCGCCGGAGCGCTCGGTCATGTCGCCGATGTGGCCCCGACGAGAGTTGAGGTCGCCGATGACGTCGCCCATGTAGTCCTCGGGCGTAACGACTTCCACCGCCATCACCGGTTCGAGCAGCTGGATGCCGGCCCTGCGACACGCATCCTGCGCGGCCATAGAAGCGGCAACCTTGAAAGCCATCTCCGACGAGTCCACCGCATGCGACGAACCGTCGGTGAGTATGGCGCGGACGTCTACCAGCGGATACCCCGCCAGCACTCCAGCGTCGAGCGCCAGCTCGATGCCGGCGTCGACTGAGGCGACGTATTCACGCGGCACCGCCCCGCCCTTGGTCTTGTCGATGAACTCGTAACCGCCGCCGGGACCGGTCGGCTCGAGTGTGATGACCACATGGGCGTACTGGCCCTTGCCGCCGGTCTGCTTGACGTGCTTGTAGCTGACCTTGACGACTTCTTTCTTGATGGTCTCGCGATAGGCGACCTGGGGCCGGCCGATGTTGGCGTCCACCTTGAACTCGCGGCGCAGGCGATCGACCAGCACATCGAGGTGGAGCTCGCCCATACCGGCGATGATCGTCTGGCCCGTTTCTTCGTCGCCTCGAACCAGGAAGGTCGGGTCCTCCTCGGATAGGCGATGGAGGCCATCACCGAGCTTGTCCTGGTCGGCTTTGGTCTTGGGCTCGATGGCAACCGAGATCACCGGAGCCGGGAAACTCATCGACTCGAGCTGAATCGGCTGGTCGAGCGCACTGAGGGTGTCACCGGTCTTGGTGTGCTTGAGGCCGACGGCAGCCACGATGTCGCCGGTGAAGATGTCCTCCACGTCCTCGCGGTGGTTGGCGTGCATCCGCAACAGCCGACCGAAGCGCTCCTTTTTCCCGCTCGTGGTATTCACCACGGAGCCGCCCTTCGAACCGTGGCCCGAATAGACCCGGAAATAGGTGAGCTTGCCGACGTGCGGATCGCTCATGATCTTGAAGGCAATTGCGCTGAACGGCTCACCATCGTCGGGCTTGCGCTCCAGCTCTGTGCCCTCTTGTCCCGGCTTGAACCCCTTGATCGGAGGAATATCGACGGGACTGGGCAGGTACCAGACCACGGCATCGAGCAGTGGCTGCACACCCTTGTTCTTGAATGCAGAGCCACAGACCACGGGTACGAAGTGGCCGGCGATGGTGGCCTGGCGCACCGCGGCGCGGATCTCGTCGTCCGTGATCGGTAGGTCTTCGAGGAACTTCTCGAGCAGTTTCTCGTCGATGTCGGCGACGGCCTCGAGCATGTGGCCCCGCCACTCGTGTGCCAACTCCGCGTACTCGTCAGGAATCTCCACGGTGTCCCAACGCTCGCCGTCCTCACCGGGCCAGATGTGGGCCTTCATTTCGACGAGGTCGATCACGCCGGCGAACTCGGATTCGGCACCTACGGGAATCTGAAGCGGTACCGGCTTGGCTTCAAGGCGATCTGCGATCGACTCGACCGCAGCAAAGAAGTCGGCCCCGACCCGATCCATCTTGTTGATGAAACAGATCCGGGGCACCTCGTACCGATCGGCCTGACGCCATACCGTCTCCGATTGCGGCTCCACCCCGGCCACGGCGTCGAATACGGCGACCGCACCATCGAGAATTCGCAGCGATCGCTCGACTTCGACAGTGAAGTCGACGTGGCCCGGCGTGTCGATGATGTTGATCCAGGTGTCGTTCCAGAGCGCGGTGGTGGCGGCGGAGGTGATGGTGATGCCCCGCTCCTGCTCCTGCTCCATCCAGTCCATGACTGCAGCACCCTCGTGGACCTCGCCCATCTTGTACGTCTTGCCGGTGTAGAAGAGGATCCGCTCGGTGGTCGTCGTCTTACCCGCGTCGATGTGGGCCATGATCCCGATATTTCGGGTCCGGCTCAGCGGGTATTGGCGAAGGTGCGTAAGCGAGTCGTTGTCGGCCATGAGGGTTACCAGCGGTAGTGAGCGAACGCCTTGTTCGATTCCGCCATCTTGTGGATGTCTTCCTTGCGCTTGAAGGCAGCGCCCTGGCGAGTCGATGCATCAAGGATCTCGTTGGCGAGTCGCTCGGTCATCGTGTTCTCACGCCGTTTGCGAGCGAAGTCGACCAGCCAGCGGACCGCCAGCGTGGTGGAACGGCGGGGTCGCACTTCGACGGGCACCTGGTAGGAGGAGCCACCGACGCGCCGGGACCGCACCTCTACTTGGGGGCGCAGGTTGTCGATCGCCTTCTTGAGCGTCGTCATCGCATCGGAGCCGCCGCGCTGCTCGACCATCTCGAGTGCGTTGTAGACGATCCGCCGGGATGTCTCCTTCTTCCCCTTCCAGAGCACCTTGTTGATGATCTGGCTGACGAGGACGCTGCGGTAGACGGGGTCGGGCGCAATCTTCTTGACTTCTGCCGGGGCTCTACGCATCTACTTCTCCTTCTTGGAGCCGTAGCGAGAGCGGGCCTGCCGGCGCTCGGATACAGCGGCGGCGTCGAGGGTGCCGCGGATGACCTTGTAGCGGATGCCCGGGAGGTCCTTGACCCGGCCGCCACGGATCAGCACGATCGAGTGTTCCTGGAGGTTGTGGCCTTCGCCCGGGATATAGGCGGTGACTTCGGTGCCCGATGAGAGACGAACGCGACAGACCTTCCGAAGCGCAGAGTTCGGCTTCTTCGGGGTGACCGTGTACACCCGGGTACACACGCCGCGACGCTGCGGGGCTCCTCCGAGACCCGGCGTCTTTTCTTTCTTTGGTTTCCGAGCCCGGCCCTGACGGACCAGCTGCTCAATAGTCGGCACTCGTGCCCTCTCTATGTAGTTGTCGGCGCAGAGCAGCCCGAAGGTGCACCGCACATGCGAAAGTCGGCTCCTCGTCCGGCGTCCGACTACATCGGAGGCCCGGCGATTCGCCGACCCAATCTGATCCCCTTCTCAGGCGAAAAGCCCGGCTTGGATCGACAGCCGGGCAAGCCCTTCGCGAGAAGGGGCTAGGGGACCGAAGTCACGGCGTTGGAGTATATAGACGCCTCTTTCGGGGGTCAAAGCGTGAACGGGAGGGGAGAGAAGGGGAACGTAAACCGGAAACGGTGGCCGGTTCACCAGGAGCAGACCCGACGATCGAATTTCTAGTGTCCGACCAGGCGCTAACTACTCGCCACCGTGAGTTTCGGTCCGGATGCAGCGTCGTCGCGGTTCGGCAAGTCGCGGCTGCAAAAGAGGGAGTAGTGGCCGTCGGCGACCATCGTGACGAAGCTGGAACCTTGGTTGTCGCCGCGGGCAGGGGACACGGTGCCTACGCCGAACTCGTCGGCGTCCACGAGGAGATAGGCCGGACTGGGGGTTGCGTTGATGAAATCGAATCGCACTGTCTGGCCTGGCTCGAAGGTTGGTGGTCCCCGGTAGCGACATTGGGCACCGTCGTAGGTGACGGTCGCGACCGTGAATGCTTCCACCCCGGGGGGCGGGTCGAGCTGGCCGCTGGGAATTATCGGCACTTCTCTCATACCGGAGATGATTTCCTGT
>JAZGIX010000092.1:0-6841 GCA_036482315.1 Acidimicrobiia bacterium
TCTCGGGAATCTTGGCGGGCAATCCACTGAGCGCCGCTTCGATTTCCTCGATCTTCTCCGGGGATGTTTTCGACTTCCATTTGAACAGAACCACATGGCGCAGCATCAGACTTCTCCATCGTCCGCTTCGGGGGAGGCGGTTTCCTCTTCGGAAGCCCACCACCGATCCACTTCTGCAGATCTGACTGGATTGGCGCCGGAAACGACTTCGCGCATTCCGTGCCTCGGCGGAGAAAAGATGTCGATCAGCCGACAGGAGAGATCCTGGGTACGTCCGGCATGGGGGACGTTGGGTGGGAACACGATCACGTCTCCTGGTCTGACTTGTCGAGCCGTATCACCGATGGTGATCTCCATCTCGCCTTCTCGCACGATGCTGATTTGCTCCTCGGGGTGAACGTGGGAAGGGAATCCGCTGTCCGGAGGGAATGTGACAAAGTTCAACGACATGTTCTGGGCGAACACCGGGCGGAAGAACAGCCCCTCCGCTATCTCGTAGCTCGGGTAGTCGTCCATGTGGACGATCGACGCTCCAGACAGATCGTGAGCTGCGGCGGCGTAGTTCTCGACTTCGAAGAAGGGATCGGCGCTACCTCCGGAACCCGGAGTGTCAGGCTCGTTTTCTCGCTCTATCGGCTCGCCTGCCTGACCCTTGGTCATCGTCGGCTCCTTTCCCACCACGCTGCGCCCGAACCCATGATTTCGCAAGCCTCACAATCCTGGCCATCGCCCGGGCCTCGTCGCCGAACGTCTAGACCGAGTAATATTCGATTATCGATTACTAAGAGAATACGGCTCGCGTCTCGCCCCGGTCAACCGGGTGTTGGTCGCTTCCGATTGGGTGCGGGGTCAGCCCGATAGGTGGGTGAGCCTCCGGGCGTAGACGGTCTGCAATTGACTTTCGCCCCGGCCGGTGAGCGGGTCCGCACCACAGCATGAATGTCGACTCCAGGCCTCTCATGGACATGGATTAGGCACCAGATCGGAGGACGGGATGAGCAAAGTAAGGGTCGGAGTGGCCGGCTACGGCGTCATCGGGACCCGGCTGGCCACCGGCGTGATCTTGCAGGATGACATGGAGTTGGTGGGTGTAGCGGACGTAGCGCCGACGCTGCCGGTTCGGGCGCTTAAAGAGCGTGGGATGCCGTTTCCGCTTTTCGCCGCAGTACCGGGATCGGAGGCGTCGCTCGACGAGGCTGGTATTCCGGTGACTGGATCGTTCGACGACCTCCTGGGCGAGGTCGACATCATGCTCGATGCCGCCCCGGGCGGGATAGGGGCCAAGAACAAGGAGCACTACCTTCGGACCGGGGTGAAGGCTGTGTTCCAGGGAGGCGAGTCCGGGGAAGTTGCCGACGTCTTTTTCCACGGCACCGCCAACTATGAGCAGGGTCTAGGGGCCGACTATCTCAAGTTGACGTCCTGCAACACCACCGGCCTGATTCGCGCCGTCCACGCGATCCACCAGACCGTCGGGATCTCCAAGGCATTCGTCACGATCATCAGGCGGGTGGCAGATCCTGGCGATACCCATCGGGGCCTCACCAACGTGCTCGAGGTGGAAGCCATCCCCAACCACCAGGTGGTGGATCTGATGCACATCATCCCCGAGATCGATGCCACCGGGATGCTCATCCACACCCCGGTCACCCACGGTCACATCATCACGCTGTCGGTTACCCCGAAACAGAAGATGTCGGTGGCGGCAGCCCTCGCGGTCTTTCAGGCCTACCCCAGGATCAAGGTGGTGCGGATCGCCGACGGATTCAACTCCAACTCCTCTCTGTTCCAGTGGGCGCGCTACCTCGAAAAGCCAAGGGCGGACATGTACGAGATCGGGCTGTGGGAGGAGATGGTGGGGATGTCTGGCGACGATCTGGTCTTTGCGATAAACATCCCACAGGAATCGGTGACGATTCCGGAGACGATTGATGCCGTACGAGCAGCAATGGAGATGCAGGCGAAAGGCGACGAGGCTGTCGCCGTCACCGACGGTTGCCTCGGGATTTGAGCCGTGGCATCGGTTCCTGAGATCCTTGCTGTCGACGCGCTCGATGTGGCCGGCAAAAGGGTGCTCCTGCGGGTTGACATCAACTCGCCGATCGATCGGGGGACGGGCGATATCATCGACGACTCGCGTATCGACAAGAGTCTGCCGACGATTCTTGACTTGTCCGAGCGTGGTGCCCGGTTGGTGATCATCGCTCACCAGGGGGATGCTCTCGATTATCACAACCTGGTGTCGCTCGAACAGCACGCACTGCGACTCGCCGAGAAGCTGGGACGCACCGTCGGCTTCATCGACGACGTGGCCGGGCCGGAGGCACGCAGACGCATTGCCGCCCTGACCGACGGGGAGATCCTTCTTCTGGACAATCTCCGCATCTACGGCGAGGAACTGTCGACATTCGAACGCGACGTTCAGCTGACATCGCAGGAGATGGCCGAAACCTATCTGGTGCGCCATCTGGCACCGTTGTTCGACTTCTATGTGAACGACGCGTTTGCCGCGGCGCATCGGAACGCGCCCTCAATGGTGGCCTTTCAGCGGTTGCTGCCATCGGCGGCAGGGCGCCTGTTGATTGCAGAACTGGAGGCGTTGACGGCAGTTATCGACGACCCGTCTAGGCCCGCGGTGTTTCTGCTCGGTGGGCTGAAGGTGTCCGACGGATTCTCGATGATGGATCGGGTTCTCGCCGAGGGCCTTGCCGATCGTGTCCTCACCACGGGAGTGTTGGGTGAGATCTTCCTCTTGGCCGATGGAGTGAGACTGGGAGATTCCACCGAGCGGTTCATCGCCGAGCGCGATCTTGATCGATTCATTCCAACCGCAAGCTCATTGCTCGCCGATCATCGGCAGCGGATTGCCCTTCCCCTCGATGTGGCGACTGTCGTCGACGGCCGGCGTCGGGAAGCTGTCGTCTCCGATCTGCCGGTCGACACCTTGATCGTCGATGTTGGTGCCGAGACGATCGCGGCATTCGGAATCGAGATTGCCGCAGCAGGAACGGTCTTCGTCAATGGTCCGGCGGGGGCGTACGAGCAGCCCGGCGCCGATGTGGGCACCCGTCGGCTGTGGGCGGCGGTGGCGGCTGCACCGGGCCGGACGGTGATAGGTGGAGGAGATACGGTTGCAAGTGCCGGCCGGTTCGTCGATCTCGCAGAGATGGATTTCGTCAGCACCGGTGGTGGTGCCCTGATCCGGTTCGTCAGCGGGCAACCGCTGCCATTGCTTGAGGCCTTCCGAAGCTAGTTGCATCTCAACCGGCGGCTTTGAGTCTGAGCGCCGGAGTGTGCTGATCGAACCGTCATCCTTCAGGCCTCTACCCGAAGAACGTGCTGGCTACGTCGAACAACTCGGGGTCGACACCGCGGATCTCCGCACATGCTTCCTCGAGCGGAACCGGCACTATCTGTGCTCCTCGCATCGCCACCATCACTCCGCTCTCGCCGGCCACCGCCAATTCGGCGGCCTTCGAGCCGAGGCGGGTTGCCAGGACCCGGTCGAAGGCGGTGGGTGTTCCTCCTCGTTGTACGTGACCGAGCACGGTGACACGGGTCTCGAACCCGGTCAGTTCTTCGAGGCGGGGAGCGATCTGATAGGCAACGCCACCGAGACGTTCGAAGCCGAAGGCGTCGGTCGGTAGGTCCGTCTTCTCCGGTGGATCGACCCCTTCAGCAACCACCACGATCGAGTATTTGCGGCCCTGCCGATGACGGAGTCGGATGATTTTGGCGACCGCCTCGAGGTCGGTCGGCACCTCGGGTATGAGGATGGCGTCGGCACCCGAGGCAATCCCGGCGTAGACCGCGATCCATCCCTTGGTGCGACCCATTACCTCGCACAAGATCACGCGGTTGTGCGCCTCTGCAGTTGTGGTGAGCCGGTCGATGGCTTCGGAGGCGATCTGCACCGCGGTGTCGAACCCGAACGTGAAGTCGGTTCCGGCGATGTCGTTGTCGATCGTCTTGGGCAAGCCGATCACTCTGATCCCGTCGTTCGCCAGCTTGAGTGCCGTTTGGAGTGTGCCGTCTCCTCCAATCACTACGAGGGTGTCGATGCCGTTCTTGTCGAGGGTGTTGCGAACGGTCTCGGATCCATCTCCGTGCACGTACGGGTCGCGGCGTGAGGTGCCGAGGATCGTCCCTCCCCTGGCCAGGATCCCGCGAACGTCATCGCGATCGAGCGGCCGGGTCTCATCGTCCATCAGTCCTTCCCAGCCGTTCATGATCCCGATCACCTCGTGTGATCCAATCGTGAGCGCTCGGGCCACCACAGCGCGAATGACCGCATTGAGTCCCGGGCAATCACCCCCGGCCGTCAGAACACCGATGACGCTCATGAACTCATCCTTCGATCAGTAGAGGAACATGGGCTTGCCGCCGACGTGCCTGACCTTCGGCCGGTATTCGTCGATGTCGTACAGCTCGTCGACATCGACCCGCCGAACCCCTTCACCTATGACCGATATGGGGACGTTGGTGTAGGTGCCACCCCTGAGCGCCACCATTCGCCCACTCGATCCCTCCATGGCCAGGTCGGTCGCCATCGCGGCGAAATTTATCGCCACCATGAGGTCGAGCGAATCGGGCGATCCGGATCTCATGAGGTATCCCAGTTGCTGCAGGATGATGCCGTAACCGGTTATTCGCTTGATTTCCTCTCCGAGCTCGGCGCCAATGCCACCCAGCTTGCGATGTCCGTAGGCGTCGGCTTCTCCGGTCAACATCATCTCGCCACCTTCGAGAACGGCACCTTCGGAGATGGTGACCATCGCGTATTTGCTCGGGTTGGCGGCCCTGTCTGCGGCCAGCAGGCCAGCGAGTTTCTCGACATCGACGGGCACTTCGGAGATGACCGCCCGGTCCACTCCCGCCAGATAGGCCGTCAGCAGCGACGTCTCGCCGCTATAGCGCCCGAACAATTCGACCACCGCGATCCGCTCGTGGGAGCCGGTGCTGGTCCGCAGATTGTGGATGAACTCGACGCCGCGGGTGACCGCGGTGGAGAACCCGATGCAATAGTCGGTGCCGTGGACGTCGTTGTCCATCGTCTTGGGGATGGCGATGACCCGCACACCCTCTTGGTGAAGACGCAGTCCATACGAGAGGGTGTCGTCACCGCCAATCGGGATGAGGACGTCGATGCCGAGGTGGTCGAGCACCTTGAGAGCATGCTCGGTGAAGTCGAACGGCGCTTCGCCGCCGGCCGACTCCGCCAGGAAGTCCGGAACATCGGATGAAGGCACCTTGCTCGGATTGGTGCGGGCCGTATGGAGGAACGTGCCGCCGGTGCGATCGATGGTGCGCACGGTTGACGGATCCAGCGCAAGGCTGTTGGCGGCTACAGAGGCGGGATCATCGGGGTCGATGTCGAGGAGGGCGGCCCATCCGCGTCGAAGCCCAAGCACTTCGTGCCCTTCCCCGGTGGCCCGAGTCACCACCGCCTTGATGCACGAGTTCAGGCCGGGGACGTCACCCCCACCGGTGAGGATTCCAATTCGCATCGTTCTGTCTCCCTCAGCCGGTCGCCGAGCGGTACACGTCGATGAACCGGTTGAAGTTGTTCGAGATCGAGGCGACGGCCGCGTCGCGCTCCATCGACCCGTCCTTCCAGCCTTCGACCCCCGCCCACCAGATGGATCGACCGATCGCAAAGCCGGCATACCCGTCCACCGGGGCTCCCGTGCTGAGCCAGTGATCTACCTTGGCGTCGTCGGCGCCGCGTCCCAGGACGACCGAGCGAACCCCATCGCGGCCGCCGGATCGGGTCAGTTGGGCGATCAGTTCGCAATCCGCGACGGCGTCGATACCTTCGATCTTCCAGATGTCGGGTTCGACGCCCGCCGCGAGGATCTCGTAGATGGTTTCGAGCATGAATGTCGGGCGAAGGTGGCTGTCGTAGGCGTCGGTGCTCCCCCCAACGAGGGCCAATTGTCGATCACTCGCCGGTACCAACAGCTCGAAGAGGAACTTGCGATCGTTGTCGTGGAGCCAATCTGCGAGTCGCTTGAGCTTCTTACCCTGATCTTCCTTGATGTCGGCCGCGTCATCCGGGTTCCAGCGAACCAGCACCTTTACGAAGGAAGGATCGAATTCTTCGATGTGGGCGGCGAATTCGTCCCCGTATTCGAAGTCGAATCCGGGTTGGCCGCTCTTTTCCACCGGCATCGCCAACGGAACCCCCAGGTCCTTTGCTTCACGGGCTACAGCCGCACCCATCTCCTCATCGACGAGGATGCCTGCTTCTCCGGCCGGCGCTCCCGCCTCGAGAGCGGCCTTGAAGCCATCCCAGACCAGCCGTTTGGCGTCTTCGAGGCGTGCGTGCTCATCGGCCGTCGGATCTCCTGCGATCCCAAACATCTTCTTGCGGAAACTTCCCCGGTGATCGAAAGCGAGGATGAATAGCGTTCCGTCGTAGCCGAGGTCCATGGCTGCTCCTGATCGGTCGTATAGAACGATTCTACGAAGTTCGGAGGCGACGTTTTCCGTCCTCCGTTTTCCGCATCCGCGGCGACGGTGGTCGTTCGGAGCACGGAAGACTCGACGGCGCATTCCCGGGCGGCCGAGTGGGCGCGACCCGTTGCGTTGTCGCTGCCCGACTCGGGACGGAGAACTCGACGGCGCGTCGTGTTGGCGTCGTTATGCGCGTCGAAGAGGTCATGCAAGACCACGTCCGGTGTTGTCGATTGGCGGGGGAGCGAGGGGCGTAATACCATGCTGCTTCGCCTCGCATCTGCGAGGTGGTTTCCGTGCGCGAGTCGGACGTTCACGGTGTCGCGCCGGAGCCCTCCGGTCGACCGCTTCCGCCGAGGAGCCGAACATGAAGCAGCAGAAGACT
>JAZGIX010000093.1:0-19166 GCA_036482315.1 Acidimicrobiia bacterium
AGAGTGTCGCTGTGATGAGGGTCGGACAGCCTCGGACACCCCCGGAAGCGTAAGGTTTTAGCGGTCAACCATGAAACGTCAGGGCTTCTGAGGGTCAGATTGCTTAGCGCCTGACTGGGGGTCAAGAGGTCGCCGGTTCAAATCCGGCCAGCCCGACCACAACACACCCCAGACATCTCCCTCCGGTCGACCCTCGACACCTCCTCGACCGATCCTCACTCCGCTCGGGACAACCAGGCAGGTCGCAGTTCAATCTGACCAACCCGGCGAATTAGTTACCGCTCGATTTTCAAGTCGCCGCCTACCATCAGCCGCAAAGCCACCAGGAGCCCACGCATGCGTCTACGCCTCACAATCATCGTCCTCGCACTCGCTCTGGTCGCCGCTGCTTGCAATAGCGGGGAGCCGGAGCGGGACACCTCGGGTGCGATCACCGAGAGTGGCAGTGCCTCCGTGTTTGCTCTCCAGATCGGGGACTGCTTCAACGACGATCCCTCGTTTGCCGAAACGGTGGCCGAAGTCGCCGCCGTCCCGTGCTCGCAGCCGCATGACAACGAGATCTATTACGAGTATTCGATGACAGACTCCTCCTTCCCCGGCGACGACGCTGCTCTCGAGGCTGGAGCCTTCCGTTGCTTGGACGAATTCGACGCATTTGTCGGCATCGACTACCTCGACAGCGAACTCGACCTGTTCCCGATCACACCCACCTCCCAATCCTGGGCGGAGGGTGATCGCGTGGTCTACTGCGCTCTGTACGCACTCGACCTCTCCAAGCTCACAGGTTCGATGGAGGGCAACCGGCGCTAGGAGCGACACCGAAAGGGAGGTCGGGCCACTTTGGAACGGCGTCTGGCGGCAGTGATGGTCCTTTGGGCAGTGGTCGCGAGTGCCTGCACCGGCCAGGCCGCCACCACAACCTCACCGGCATTGCTGCCACCCCACGAGCGGGACGATCTGGCGGCCCTCTTCGATCCGCTGGTCGAGCCCCTCGGCTACCAAGTGACGCGCGCCTCGCTGATCGACCGGTCCACGCACCAGGTCGATGCGGAAGGAGGGCATCTGGCGCTCTACGTGGCACCGCTGACCGACATATCTGCCGATCAATTCGCGGCGGCATTCCCATCGCTGATATCGGTGTTCCTACCGTTCGTGTTCGACCAGTGGCCCGAACTCCATTCGTTCGATGTCTGCCAGGAACCGTTCAACTCGACCGATGAGACGCCGCCGTCACTCACGATCATCGACCTCACCCGCCAAGCCGCGACGACCGTCGAGTGGGACCAGCTCGATCTGGCCGCAGTCATCAACCTGAACGAGAAGGAAGGAATCTCGGTCTGGGCACGGGCCGCGGTGCGCGACTCCGCCACCTGGCGTGCAGCAGCAGGTTTCTGATCCTCTACAGTCGAAGCCATGGGAATCACCCGTATCGACCACCTCTACGCGGAGACGATCCACTGGGAAGACTCCGTCGAGTTCTGGAAGGGTCTCGGATTCTCGTTCGTCGACCAATGGGGGACTAAAGGGCACCGAGCGGGGCGGATGGAATGCAACGAGGCGGCATCGGTGCTTACCGAGATCGAGACTGGAGAGCCTGCATTCGACGTGTTCTTTGCGCTCGACGACGCCGATGCGGCCACGGACCTCCCCGGCGTCGTGACGCCCCTGTCGCACACGCATTGGGGGAGCCGCTGGATACGCGTTGCCAACCCCGACGGCCGGGTCCACCCACTTGAGGAGGTCTTATGAAGCTAACGGCTGCCTTTCTGGCGGACGCCGCTCAGGTGACTGCAGGCAAGCTGTACGTGCTCGGCGGCGCCTTCGACACGATCACCGCTCGCAGTTTTCCCGCCGTTCACCGCAGCCTGGCTGTGGTGCTCGTAGCCGAAGTGGGGCCGGGCGACCGCAACCGGGACCTGCAGATTCGAATCCAGCTACTCGATGAAGACGGCGTCGACATCGGCATCGAGTCACAGGGCAACCTTCGTGTCGGCTCGCCATCGGCTCTCCCGGCCGGAGCCTCCAGCCTGGTGCCGCTGGTGAGCGCGTTCGGGAACGTGCGGTTCCCCGCAGCCGGAGGCTATGTGTTCCACATCGAGCACGACGATGAGGAACTCGGGCGAATACCCTTCCGAATTCGACAGGGCCCATGATCTTCACCCTTCCCAACGCGATCTCGGTGATCCGCATCGGGATGGTGCCGGTATTCGTTTGGCTCCTCCTGGGTAGCGACTCACCGGCTGCCGCAGGATGGCTCCTGGCGGTGATCGGGGGCACCGATTGGATCGACGGGTTCCTGGCGCGCCGGCTTGATCAAGTCTCGGAGATCGGCAAGTTCCTCGACCCCGCCGCCGACCGACTTGCGGTCGCGGCTGCAGTCATCGGAGGCTGGATCTCCGGAGATCTGCCGTGGCCGATCAGCCTTGCCATCATTGTCCGCGAGGTCGTGATCATCATCGGCGCGATCGTGGTCGGGATCACATCTCGAGCCAAGATCGACGTTCGATATATCGGCAAGGTGGCCACATTGGGCGTATATTTCGCGCTCCCGGCGTTCCTCGTCGCCTCCGGCACGAATACAGCGTGGCTCGAATGGGCCGCCTGGACGGTTGTCGTCCCGAGCCTGGTTCTGTACTACCTGGTTGCCTACCAATACGTCGGCGACATGCGCCGCGTTCTGCGTGGAGACGGAGCAGTATCCTCCGGCGGGTAGTCGATGAGGAGACATTGGTGAACGTTCCCGAGGATCGCCGCTATACCGACCAGCACGAATGGGTCAAGGCTGTCGATGGGGGAGTCAGGGTGGGGATCACCGACTACGCCCAGGACGCCCTCGGCGACGTCGTATTCGTGGACCTTCCGGAGACCGGTCGCGAAATCACTGCAGGTGAAACCATCGCCGAGGTCGAGTCGACCAAATCGGTGGCGGAGATCTATGCGCCGCTCGCCGGCACCATCAGCGACGTGAACGCGCTTCTCGGCGACACTCCAGAGCTGATCAACGCCGACCCTTACGAAGCCGGTTGGTTCTTCCTCATCGCTCCGGCAGACGATGGAGCGATCGATCAACTGCTCGACGCCGACGGATACCGCGCACTCACCGAGTAGCACCCTCTACCCGAGGTCGAGATGACCCCGGTAGAGGGGTACTCTTAGACCCGTGAGCGATGAGTTCGCCGACGAACGGCACGACGACGACCCGACCGAGACGATCGATCCGGTAGCCGAATCGCGCTCTGTGCGAGAACGCGAGGCGGCAGCCGGCATCCCCGGCTTCTCCGGCTTCGCCCTGATCGTCGCCTCGGGGCCGCGACGCGGCCTGCATTGGTCACTCGCCGATGGGAGCACGACGGCAGGGCGGGACCCCAACGATGGGATCTTCCTCGACGACGTGACCGTTTCTCGACATCACGCCGAATTCGAGGTCGTCGGGGATTCGATGGTTGTCAGGGATCTCGGATCCACCAACGGAACCTACGTAAACGGCGTCCGCGCCGATGAATCCGGCCTGCAGTCGGGCGACGAGGTGATCATCGGGCGGTTCCATCTGGTTGTGGCGCGCGGAGCATGACCACGACCGGAACGCTCAAAATCGGTGCGGTCGTCGACGCCCTGATCGAGGAGTTCCCGGAGGTGTCCGTCTCCAAGATTCGGTTCTTGGAGGGCGAGGGCCTCATCCAGCCGCAAAGGACATCATCGGGCTATCGGCAATTCGGCAGCGCGGATATCGACCGCATCCGCTACATCCTCCGTCAGCAGCGAGACCACTTCCTTCCCCTGCGGGTGATCAAGGACAAGCTGAGCGAATGGGAGCGAGGGATCGAACCGACCTCGGCACCTCGTGGCGGGCCGCCTCCTGAGACCTACTTTGCAGCGTCCACCGTGCGCCTCGACCGGGACGAACTCGCCCAAACTGCCGGCGTACCGGCGGGACTGGTGCAAGATCTCCTCGGACATGGTGTTCTCAAACCAGACGTTGATGCTTCCGGAATGGAGACCTTCGGCGATGATGCCGTCGCCATCGTCCACGCCGCCCAGCGACTGGTCAGCCACGGACTCGAAGCCCGCCATCTGCGGTCGATTCGCACCGCGGCCAACCGCGAGGTCGACCTGTTCCGCCAACTCACCAGTCCGCTCCTGCGCCACGCCAGTCCAGCGAGCATCCAGCAAGCAGCCGAGGTTCTCGCAGATGTTGCGCAAGCAGCCCGGGAACTTCAAGAGACCATGGTGAGGAGCGAGCTGCGCGCGCTGCTCGGACGCTGATCGGGAACACGACATGATCGCCGCCCTTGCCCTCTCGCTTGCGCTCGCCGTTCCCGGCCTGACGGACGCGGCGTCACTCAAGCCGCTTCGGCTGCCGATGCCGCCGATAAAGAGCTTCCCGGTAACACCTCCACCCATCATCGACGCCACCGCCTGGATGGTCTGGTCGGAGCGCGAAGATGCAGAAATCGGCTCGGTGGATCCGGATACGCCTCGGCCCTTCGCCTCGATCACCAAACTGATGACGGCGATCATCACCGTCGAGAACGTGGGCCTTCAGGAGGAGGTGACGGTCAGCCCGACCGCGGCGGCGACGCCCATCGGCTACGACGGACAGCCGGAGGTCTTTTCCGGAGAGGTCTGGCTCGTGTACGACCTGCTCACCAACATCCTGATCCAGTCGGGAAACGATGCCGCAGTGGCTCTCGCCGAGCACGTCTCCGGCGACGCCGACCGCTTCATCGAACAGATGAACGTCAAGGCTGTCGAGCTAGGCATGACCAGCACGGTGTTCAAGACGCCCAATGGCCTGGACGTCTCGGGGCACGTCTCTTCGCCCCGTGATCTGGTGGCGATGGGCATGTACTCGCTCCAGTTCGAGGATCTCAAGCACGTGATGCGTATCAAACACCTCACCTGGTTCCAAGGCAACCGGGTGATCGCAATCGACTCGACCAATCGGTTGCTCGGACTGTTCCCGGGCTATGCCGGCCTCAAGACCGGCGACACTGCCGCCGCGGGCCAGGTTCTGCTCTCGTACGTCGACACCGGGCCCAGCGGGCTCATTGCGGTCGTGCTCGGCTCCTCGGGGCGCCGGGTGGCAACCCGCGAACTGCTTGCCTGGGGTCTTACGGCTCTGGGACCGCGCGACCACTTCTACTCGGCGGCGGCCGGCACCGAGCTCGCCCGCGCCTTTCCCGATTGGTATCAGACGCGGATGGCTGCCCCGCTCCCGCTCGATGCCGGCCCGCGCGACCCGAGCGAGCCGACGCCGCTGACGAAGGTGCTGGTCGAGAACTACCTGGATTTGCTTCCATCGATTCTCGGTGGCACGCCGTGATCAACCTGACCGAAGTCCTCAGCGCCGAAGCGATCGCCTCCCGGGTCGAAGAGCTCGGGTTGAGCATCGCGGCGGACTACAAGGACAAGGAGCCGATCCTGCTCGGCGTTCTGAATGGTGCTGTGCCCTTCCTCGCAGACTTGTCGCGTCGGCTGTCGCCCGACATCGAGATCGACTTTCTCAGCCTCACTCGCTTTGGCACGGAGGGGAGGGTCGGAATCAAGGTCGACTCGGCGACCTCCATCGCGGACCGCCACGTCATCGTCGTGGAGGACATCGTCGACACCGGACTCACACTTTCGTATCTGCTCGGACTCCTCGAAACCCGTAACCCCGCCTCGATAGCCACGGCAACGCTGATAGACAAGACGACCCGCCGCATAGTCGACGTGGATCTGGACTATCGCGGCTTCGAGGTCGGGGACGAATTCCTGCTCGGCTACGGACTCGACTGGGACGGCCGCTACCGCAATCTCCGCAGCTTGTGGGCCGTGCTCGACCTGGCGGCGTTTCAAGCCGATCCGGACATGTTGGCCCGCGAGGTGTTCCGGAGAGCCACTGATAGGCTGGGCCCATGAGCAACGACAGCGTTCCCGTCGAGCTCATCGGAGTGCGAATCGAGCTACCAAGCAACACTCCGATCGTGCTGCTGCGCGAACGGGGAGGCGACCGCTATTTGCCGATTTGGATTGGCGCCGGAGAGGCGACGGCCATCGCGCTTGCTCTCGAGGGCGTCGAACCGCCGCGTCCGCTGACCCACGACCTGCTCAGCACGATCGTCGAGGAGCTCGATGCAACGGTGGATCGGGTCGTGGTGACCGATCTACGTGACGGCATCTACTACGCCGATCTCGTCCTCACTCGCGAGGACTCCGAGATCACGGTCTCATCGCGGCCGTCGGACGCGATTGCGCTGGCCGCCCGAACCGACGCCCCTATCTTGGTGTTCCCCGGTGTGCTCGACGAGGCTGGAGTGGAGATTCGTGACGAGGACGAAGAGGAAGCGGTCGCCAGATTCCGGTCCTTCCTCGACTCGGTCACCCCCGAGGACTTCGGAGAACACGGTCACAGCCCGCCCCAATGACCAGGGAGCGCCGCCTGGCGGCTTCGCTGGCATTCCTCATCCTCATCACATTCGGCGGAGCCGTCGGATTTGTGATCATCGAAGGCGCACCCTTCGGCGACGCGCTCTACATGACCGTGGTCACGATTTCCACGGTCGGTTTCGAAGAAGTGTTCTCTTTGAGCACCGCCGGCCGATTCCTGACCGCCGGCCTTATCGTGTTCGGCGTCGGAGCCGCTCTCTACACTGCGGGCACTGCACTCGAGATAGGACTCGAGCGCTTCCTTGGCGGTGACCTTCGCCGGAGACGCATGACACGAGAGATCGACCGACTCGATGGCCACGTGATCGTGGCGGGCTTTGGCCGTGTCGGGTCCCACACATGGCTGGCACTCCGAGCCGAAGATGTGCCCGTCTCTGTGATCGAGTCGGACCCCGAGGCGGTGCAAGCAGCCCGCGACGCGGGCGCTCTCGTGATCGAAGGCGACGCCACCCGTAACGAGGTACTCGACGCAGCAGGAATCGCCAGGGCAAGAGCGCTGATCGCGTGTGTCCGCGAGGACAGCGACAACCTGGTCATAGTCCTGTCGGCCAAGAGCCGACGCCAGGAGCTCCCCGTCATCTCGAGGGCAAACGAGGTCGAAGCCCGCGACAAATTGCGGCTCGCCGGCGCCGATCGAGTCGTGTCTCCGCAACTCGTGGGAGCACACCGCCTGGCCGCCCTGGCGGCCGAGCCCCGCCTTGACGAATTCGTGGATGTCATCCTTCATGGAAAGCTCATGGAGTTACGCATCGAAGGGTTCGAAGTGGGGGAGGGGTCGGTGCTGGCAGAGCAATTACTGTGCAACGCCGACATCCGCGGTCTGTGCGGTGCCCAGGTGCTCGCCCTCGAATCTCCCGACGGTGAGATCGAGTTCAACCCGGAACCGGAGGCGGTCATCCGCACCGGTCACACACTGATCGCCATCGGATCCAGCGACCAGGTGGAGCGGTTGCGCCTGATCGCACACGGATAACGGGCCCGAGCTGCAGTCGGCCGTCCCTGGACTTGTCCACAGGGGTTGTTGACAAGTATCCACCAATCTTTCTAACTTCATGCCCGTAGTTTCCGAGCGGGAATTACCTACGTGTAAGCTCTGGGGAGAGGTGAGACACAGTGTTGAAGGACGAGGCCACCGTCGGCGTGACCGACCGGCAGGGATTTCGCGCACCACAAGTGTGCAAAATCGTTGGAATCACATACCGCCAGTTGGATTACTGGGCCCGAACCGATCTTTTGGTTCCATCGCTCCAGTCCGCTCAAGGCTCCGGCTCGCACCGCCGTTATTCGTTCCAGGACATTGTCCAGCTACGGGTGGTCAAACGGCTTCTCGACGCCGGCATGAGCCTCAAGAAGATTCGCACCGCGATGGACCTGCTGCGCGAACAACTGCAGAGTGACAGCCCGCTGACCGACGTCACCCTGCTGAGCGATGGCATCACTATCTTCGCCGCCCACAGCGCAGACGAGGTAGTGGACGTATTTCGTCGGGGACAGGGCGTATTTGGAATCGCGGTCGGCCCGGTGCATGCCGAGCTCGTGGGCGAAATCCACCGGCTTTTCCCCGACGGCGACGAGAATGCCAGTGTGATACCTCTGGCACCGGCTCGTATGGAGGCATAGACCTGACCGTCGACTTCCAGACCGCTGCAGACGACGTCACCTTCGCTCACGACAGCGAACGCCAGTTTGCCCTGCTGCTCGACTTCTACGGCCTGCAGTGGGAGTACGAACCGACGGCCTTCGCCATCGAATTCGACGATGACGGTGGACCCACGTCTCACTTCACCCCCGATTTCTTTCTTCCCGACGAGGATCTGTACATCGAAATCACGACCATGAATCAGAAACTGGTCACCAAGAAGAACCGAAAGATCCGGTTGCTCGAGGAGCACCATCCGGCGATCAACTGCAAGATCTTCTACCAGCGGGACTACCTGCACCTGCTCATCAAATATGGTCTGGAAGCCCCGGATCACCTCGATGAGCAGCCCACCCCAACTCGCGTCCCCGGACCGGTCCAGGTGATCAACCTGGGAGAATCAGAGGCCTCCTGAGGCCGAGCGGATCACCCCGGCGGGCCGTCTAGCATTCTGACCGTGGTCGAGTCGAGATCCCCGCTTCATGCCGCGCACGAGCGTCTAGGTGCGCGCTTCACCGATTTCGGCGGCTGGGAGATGCCACTCCAATACGAGGGAACCCTCGCCGAGCATCGGGCGGTGCGCACCGGATGCGGCATCTTCGACGTTTCCCATCTCGGCCGGTTCGAACTGTCGGGCACCGGGGCCGACGAGCTGATCTCGCGCATTCTCTGCAACGACCCGACTCGCATCAAACCGGGCCGCGCCCAATACACGATGATGCTCACGCCCGACGGGGGTGTCATTGACGACATCATCATCTGGTGGCTCGAAGACGAGCGCTTCATCATCCTGCCGAACGGTGCCAACCACGACACCGTGATCGGCATATTCGCCGATGAGGGCGACACCGACGTCTCTGTGATCGACCTCCGAGGAGAATCGGTCCTGCTCGCCATCCAGGGGCCGGAGGCGCCCTCGCTGATCGAGCAGGTCCTCGGGTCCCGGCCCGGTCGTTTCCGACTCATCGACAACCTCGGCCCCGCGGGATCGGTCACCGCCGCCGGAACCGGATACACCGGCGAACCCGGGGCCGAGATCATGGTTGCTGCGGATGCCGGAGAAGCCATCCTCGACCAGTTCCTCGAAGCGGGTGCCGTCCCGTGCGGCCTTGGATCCCGGGACACCTTGCGACTCGAGATGGGATACCCGCTGTGGGGTCAGGATCTCGATCGCACGACCTCGCCTCTCGAAGCCGGTCTCGACTGGGTCGTCGGCTGGGATCACGACTTCGTCGGCAAGCAGGCGCTCGAATCGCAGCGCGCCGAAGGACTCGCCAAGCGGCTAATCGGTTTCCGCTTCGAGGGCCGCACCATCCCTCGCCACGGACACGAACTGCGCTGCGGTGAGTCCACGGGAACAGTGGCCAGCGGCAACTTCAGCCCCGGGCTGGAGGCAGGCATCGGCATGGGTTACCTGACTCCGCCACCACCTGATGGGGCCTCCACACTCGAGGTCGACATTCGAGGCACCTGGCACGAGGCCGCCATCGTCGAGCCCCCCTTCGTCTCCCGCTGACATGGACTTCACTCCCCACACACCTCGCGACGTGGCCCGGATGTTGGAGCATCTCGACCTGAGTGATATTTCGGACCTGTTCTCCCACCTTCCCGAAGGTGTCCGACCTGCCGCCCCTCTGGAGATACCCCCTGCTCTGTCCGAGATGGAGGTGATGGACCACATCAACGACCTGGGGGCCCGCAACCGATCTGGTCTCGTGAACTTCGCCGGGGGCGGCATATACGACCACTTTCTCCCCCCGGTGGTGCGATCGCTGACGATGCGTCCCGAGTTCGTCACGTCGTACACCCCATATCAGAGCGAGCTGTCGCAGGGCGTGTTGCAGATGTTGTTCGAGTACCAGTCGATGATCGCCTCGCTGACCGGCCTCCCGGTGTCGAATTCCTCGCTGTACGACGGTCCGTCCAGCGGCCTGGAGGCGATAAACCTCGCCGCGGCCCACAAACGGCGCTCTGCCGTTTGGGTGTCGCGTGGCGTGCATCCTCACACGCGGGAGATCATCGCCACGTTTGCCCATGCCCGCGGTATCGAGGTGATAGAGCTTCCGCTCGTGGGCGGTCGAACCGTCTGGACGGCGGACGGTGCACCGGAACCGGCAGCCATCGTCATGGCGCAACCCAACTATCTGGGCGTGATCGAGGACTACGACGCGGCTCGAAGCGTGGCCACGGAACACGATGCCCTGGCGATAGCCGAAGTCGACGCCATGACGCTTGGCGTGCTCCGCAGTCCGGGTGCGGCCGGGTTTGATATCGCTTTCGCCGAAGGACAGCCTTACGGCAACCCCATGTCGTTTGGTGGTCCGGTCCTTGGTGTCTTCGCCGTGTCCGAAGCTCTGATGCGCAAGATCCCCGGACGACTCGTCGGCAAGACCGTCGACACCGCCGGCCGGACCGCGTACACGCTCACCTTCCGGGCTCGCGAACAAGACATCCGCCGCGAAAAGGCGCTGTCGAACATCTGCACCAACCAGTCACTCAACGCCATCGCGGCCACGATTCATTTGGCATGGCTCGGCCCCGCCGGACTCGCCGATGTCGGAAACCAATCGGTCCAAAAGGCGCACTACCTGGCAAAGCGCCTCCAGCAGCTGTCGGGCGTCAAGATGGCGACACCCGACGGATCATTCGCTCGAGAGTTCGCCATCCTGACGCCGGCCGATCCGCATCTGGTGGTCGAGCAGATGGCCGAACGCGGCTACTTGGCCGGCATCCCACTGTCGGATGACTATCCGGAGTTCGGCGGAGGATTACTCATCGCGGTGACGGAACGACGGTCGGTCACCGAACTCGATGGATACGTCGCAGCGCTCGAGGAGGTGTTGGCCGATGACTGAAGCCGCCGGCCGCGCCGGTTCGACCCCCCTCATCGGCGGGGGAGAGGAGCCAACTCTCGATAGGTTCTCAGTCGAAGGCAGGCGAGCTTCGGCGTTCCCGCCACTCGATGTGCCGGCGAGCGACATAGCGCTCCCAGAGGCCGCAGACCGCCCCCCTGCGCTCCCCGAAGTGTCGGAGCGGGATCTTGTGGCCCACGTCAACCGGTTGGCTCACAGGAACTTCGCGGTCGACCTGGGCGCCTACCCGCTTGGATCGTGCACGATGAAATACAACCCCAAGATCTGCGACTGGGCCGCCGAACACCCCGCATTTCGCGACCAGCATCCGGCGGCACCGGCCGGTCTCACCCAGGGTTCGTTGGAGGTCCTGCTCGAGATCGAAGCGATTCTGTGTGAACTCACCGGAATGGCCCGAGCCACCTTCCAGCCTCCGGCAGGAGCCGCTGGCGAGATGACCGGGCTCCTCATCATGAGGGCATATCACGAATCCCGAGGACGCACACCCCAATTCGTGGTGATTCCCGACTCCGCTCACGGCACCAATCCGGCCTCGGTCTCGCTGGCGGGCTACCAGGTCCGCCAAGTCCCGAGCGATCAACGCGGACTGGTCGATCTCGAGGCTCTGCGAGCTGCGGTCGACGAGGACGTTGCCGGCTTCATGCTCACCAATCCGAACACCCTCGGCCTGTTCGAAGAGGACATCGTCGAGATGGCGAAGATCATCCACGATGTGGAGGGCTTGGTCTACTACGACGGAGCAAACCTCAACGCCATTCTCGGCATCGCGCGGCCCGGCGACATGGGTTTCGACATCGTGCACTCCAACCTGCACAAGACCTTTGCCACACCCCACGGGGGCGGCGGGCCCGGTGCCGGCCCGGTGGCAGTCGTCGACCATCTGGCACGATTCCTCCCCGGCCCCATCCCCGAACGAATCGGTGACGCCATCGAGTGGGTGCAGCCCGCCGACTCGATCGGGCGAGTACACGGCAACCACGGCAACTTTCTGGTCGTGCTGCGAGCACTCACCTACATGCGGGCGCTCGGCGGAGATGGTCTTCGACGGGTCGCCGAGCGCTCGGTGCTGAACGCCCGCTACCTCGAATCTCTTCTCAGTGAGGATTACCAGATTCCGTTTCCGGCGCCCTGCATGCACGAGTTCGTCGCCTCGGCCGCCGCTCTGAAGCGGGCCACCGGTGTGCGCGCCATGGACGTGGCCAAGGCCCTGCTCGACCATGGGTTCCACGCCCCGACGATGTACTTCCCGCTCGTGGTGGAGGAAGCTCTGATGGTGGAGCCAACCGAGACCGAATCTCCCGAGACGGTCGAGGCCCTCGCTCAGGCACTCAACGAGATTGCCGCGACGGCACACACCGACGCCGAGAGCCTCCACGCCGCCCCCCATCACACGCCGATTACCCGCACCGACGATGCGTTGGCGGCCCGCCAGCCGGTGCTCACCTGGCACATGGCCTCGACACCTTGAGCACAGCACTCGGAATCGACGTCGGCGGAACCGGCATCAAAGGTGCGCTCGTCGACCTCGACGCCGGCGAACTCCACACCGACAGGGTCCGCATCCGAACTCCACAGCCGGCCACTCCCGACGCGGTGGCGGCAACTATCGCCGAAGTCGCCACACAGACCGGATGGACCGGCCCCAGGCTGGGGTGCGCGCTGCCGGCGGTGGTGAAAGACGGAGTCGTTCGGACGGCCGCCAATATTGACGCCGGCTGGATCGGCTTTGATGCCCAGAGCCTCATCGCATCAGTGGTCGGCACTCCCGTGACACTTCTCAACGACGCCGACGCGGCCGGTATGGCCGAAATGCGTTACGGGGCAGGCCGCGACGAGGAGGGTGTCGTGCTGCTCCTCACCTTCGGAACCGGCATCGGAAGTGCCGTCTTCGCGGGAGGAGTGCTGGTACCGAACACCGAATTGGGACACCTGCAGATCGATGGTGTCGACGCGGAGGTACGCGCCTCGGCCAAGGTGCAAGACGATGAGAATCTCAGTTATCCCGAGTGGACCGCTCGAGTCAATCGCTATCTGAGCGCGGTCGAAGCAATCCTCTGGCCGGACCTGATCGTCATCGGCGGGGGCATCAGCAAGGACCACGCCGAATTCCTCGACATGCTCGTGGTCCGCGCCAGAATTGTTCCTGCGACCCTGCGCAACCATGCCGGGATAATCGGGGCAGCTCTGGCTTGTAAGGAGGCGACATAACGGCAACTACCGGTATCAGGCCCGGCCATGACGGAGTGGCGCTCTACACCCGCCATTGGGCCGTGGCTTCCCCGCGAGCCGCGATCGTGCTGATCCACGGCGTGGCAGAGCACCTGGGTCGGTACGAGCACATCGGTGCCGCGCTGGCAGATAGGGGCTTCGACGTTCGCGGCACGGATCTGCGCGGCTTCGGCAAGTCTGAGGGCCGGCGCGCCTACGTCGAGAACTTCTCCGATTATTCGACCGACCTCGTCGATGACATCACGGCAGCCCGCGAACTCGGTGTACCGGTCGTCTTACTCGGCCACTCCATGGGAGGACTCATCGCCTCCCTCTACGCGGTCACAAGCCACCCACAGCCCGATCTGCTGGTCCTGTCGGCACCCGCGATCGACGCCGACCTGCCGAAGGCGAAGGTAGCCATGGCCCGGCTCCTGCTTCGATTTCTTCCGAAGCTCACAGTTTCGAACGGTTTGGACGGTGACCAGCTCAGCCGCGACTCGGCCGTGGGAGAGCGTTACTTTGCCGACCCGTTGGTCTTTGCGAAAACCACGATCCGGCTCGGGGTCGAACTCGTGGAGGCGATGGAGCAGGCCCGCTCCTCTCTGCACGGCATCACGATGCCGACGCTGGTGATACACGGTGGCGACGACACGATCATCGATGTCACCTTCTCGGAGCCGTACGCCGAATTCGCCGATTCGGCTCGTGTGGTCTTCGACGGCTTCCGCCACGAGTCCTTCAATGAGGATGGCGGGACCCTGGCAGTGTCGACCATTTCCGATTGGATCGACGCTCGACTCTGAGAGGTTCAGAGCGAAGGTGAGGATTCGGCTGTTCCGGAGAGGATTGACGACACCCCGACAGTGTGTCGATTCCGCACGCATCTACCGTCCCCGGCGTTCAGACGCCACAAAGGAGGATTTCTCTTAATGTTGTTTCATGTGACGCACAGCCACACCTGGGAGTCGTGTCCGTACCACGACCCCGAGAGGGCAAAGGCCACCTTCGGAGCGGCTCTTGCAGGTATCGCTGAGACCGGGGCAGCGCTGGTAGGCGCTTGGGTCGATGCTCCATCCCACAAGATGTTCCTGGTGATCGATGCCGACACTGTTGAGCAAGTTGAGACGGCGATGGCTCCAATCATCGATATCGGATGCGCGGAAACCAGGCCGGTTTCCGATGCAGCCGAATTGTTGAGGCGGCGCACCGCCGACGCCTAGGAGCCCCCTCACCCCGGCGCTCTGACCTGCTCTCAGGATTTGATGGAGCCATTTCCGCAGCACTCCACTCGGCCCCGGCCACATGTCCTCACGGCGAAGAGACCGAGGCCTCAAGCTCAGCACCCATCTGTGGTTTGGTCAATCGGCCTCCAGGTAGCCGGCCATCACGGTTGCCGCGACACGATCCTTCGTCGCCCGATCGCAAAACGCAGCATCGATCGCCCGCATCGTCACCAGTTCCAGATCCTGCACGTCGAATCCTTGATGCTCGACGGCGAACGAGAACTCGTCCGTGGGGCTGATCCTGCTCATCAGGCGATTGTCGGTGTTGATCGTCACCGCAAAGCCGGCCCGGTGGAGCAGGCCCAGCGGATGTGACCTTGCATCCGGAAACAGACCTGTGTGGAGGTTGGAGGTAGGGCAGACCTCGAGGGTCAGGCCGGCGTCAAGAATCGACTGAGCAACCGGGCCCAGCTTCTCGGCCTCTCCGGCCACAACTCTGATGTCCTCCACGAGTCGCACAGCATGGCCCAGCCGCTCGGCGCCAACCTCTATTGCTCCCACGATGCTCTGCACGCCATCTCCTTCACCGGCGTGGATAGTCAGATGGAGCCCACCCTCGATCGCAATCTCACATGCTGCGCGATGATCGACGGCCGAGTAACCGGCCTCGGGGCCGGCAAGATCGAATCCGACAACTCCCTCGCCGGCAAATTCGACCGCGGCACGGGCCACCTCTATCGAATCCGAATCCTGACGCATGGCGTCCACAATCAGCCGAACCGGCACCCCGAATTCGGCCTCGCCGCGGCTCATGCCGGCGAGAATCGCGCCAATCGCCTCGGTCCGATCAAGATCTCGCTCGGTGCACAGCGACGGTGCCATGCGCATTTCGGCGTACACGACCCCTTGAGCCGCGAGATCTTCTGTGGCCTCGTAGGAAACGCGTTCGATTCCCTCGGCGGTCTGCATGACACCCACCGTGTGTGCAAACGCCTCGAGGTAGCGCTCCAGGGACGCCGATTGGCCCTGGAAGAACCAATCGGTCAGTTCGTCGAGGTCACGAGACGGGAGCCCGTCGTAGCCGTCGATCTCTGCGAGTTCGAGAATCGTGTGCGGTCGCAGCCCGCCGTCGAGGTGGTCATGCAGGAGGACCTTGGGAAGGATCCGTAGTTCATCTGGGGACATCGTCCTCGGGAGGCTAGTGGTCGGCCGGCCGGCCCTCACCATGGGCCGGAACCTTCCAGGAAGCCCACTTCCTGCTCTTGATCCGACTCTCTGACTATCCGTCCGAGGCGGCGCTCATCTCCCACTCGAGATCAGCAATCGCCTCGCCCCACCACCGTCGCTCCACTACATCTTCGCTGAAGAGTGACCCGTGCTGGATCTCGCCGGGAACGAACCCGTTGACCTCCAGGAACTGCTCGCCCTCGAGATTGCCGAGGAGAACGTCGGCAGCTGTAGGGAGGCCGTCGGACAACTCCCGAACACCTGCCAGCAGTGCGGTTCCGATACCCCGGCGGCGGTGCGCCGGGTCGGTGGCGATCGCGTTCACGTGGACGGCGTCCGGAGTGATCTCCCCGTCGGCAAATCCGACGATGTCGTCCCAGGCGGTGGCCACCATCACCCCGCCCCGCAGCAGCCGCCTCGCCAGGGCCGACGGCGAGAATTCACGCAGCACGAGCCTGCCGATCGTATCGGGGCGGAGCAATCCTTCGTAGGACGCCCAGTGAGCGGCCTCGGCGACGCGTCCGATCCCCAGCAAGTCCTCCTTCACACCCTTGCGGACGATCATGCCGCGAAGCTACTCCGCGCGGCAGCGACGCGCCGGTGGGGGAGGCCTTACACTCAGGTTGTGGACCCATTGATCATCTCCGCTGCCGGGCTCGGAGTCCTCGTGCTGCTGACCTCACTCTTCTGGCTCAGAGCCCGCCACGGCCGACGCGTCGCGCGCCGTGCAACTGCCGAACTTGGTAGCGAGTTGAGGACGGCACGAATCTCAATCGACTCGTTGCGGATCGGCGAGCGCGAGGCTGCGTGGGCCGCCACGGCCACTGCCCACCGGCTCGATCGCAATATGATCGCCCTCGGCAAGGCCGACCACGAGGTCGATCGGCTAGGTGCAGATCTCGACGATCTGCGCACCCGGCTCGGGGCGGCCGATCGCGATCTCGCCGGACTGCGAACCGACTACGACGAGGCATCGACCCGAGTTGCCGTTCTCGAAGGAGATCTCGAACTAGCACAGAGGGCCGCGGCGGAAACGAAGGAAGATCTCGAGACCCTCGAAGATCTCAAGCAGCGCCTGGCGGCAGCCATGACGGCGAGGGACGAGTTGAGCGCAACCGTCCAACAAGTACCCCGGCTCGAATCCGAACTTGCAGCCCTGAATCAAGCACATCAAGACCTGCAGAAAGAGCTCGCACAGCTGCATTCACAAATCGATGAGCCGCAGGGAGATGCGCCTCCAGCCCCGAGCCCCTCCGAAGCGGACAGCGATCGCCTGATCGCTTCGGAGGCGGCACGACGTGACCTGGAGAGTCAATTGGCCGGCCTCACCGCAGCCAGGTCGGCCGAGCGGAAGGCATCCGGCGATCGCATCGCAAGCCTGGAGCGGCTCCACGGGCGAATCGGAGAGCGTGATCAGCGCATCGTGGAACTCGAGGCCGAACTCGAGAACGCTTCGGCGTTAGATCTGGATGCCCCACCTGCCACGTACGCCGAGTGGGATCGGATGATGCGGACTCGAATCGCGACTTCTGTTGCCACGGCCACCTACAGGCTCAAGGATCAAGTAGCGCATCTCCGCACCGTTGTCGCCGAGAAGGAAGGGCTCCTCCGAGGGCGAAGACTGATCCAGCCGGCCAAAAAGAGGCCGCTCCCGGTGACGGCCATCAAGGGAATAGGTCCGGTAATCGCCGGAATCCTGGCGAATCACGGAATCACGTCGATCGAAGAGATCGCAGCCCTCTCGGACGACGATATCGACCGCCTCGGAGCATCCATGCCCGTGTATCCGGATCGGATACGTGGTGACAATTGGGTGCGTCAGGCGCAGTCCCTGCTCGCCTGATCATCCGGTCACATGCAATGATTGACCGATGGACCACGGTCAACTTCTGGTAGCGGTCCCGGGGATGCTGGACCCGAACTTCGACGCAACGGTCGTCTACCTGTTCGACACCAGTGACGGTGCGGCCGGACTCATCCTCAACCGCCCTACCGATATCCCGGTGGCAGATGTTCTGCCAGATCTCTCAGACGCGGCTGCAACGCCGGCTGTCGTGTTCCAAGGCGGTCCGGTCATGGTGGAGCACGGCTTGGTCCTCGGGGTGACCGACACCGAAATCAGTGTCCTCGATACCGAAGCCGCCTCAGATGCCGATCCGGAGTCGCTCCGGGTGTTCGCCGGATACGCCGGATGGGAGACCGGACAGCTCGAGGCCGAGATTGCCGCAGGAGGTTGGTTCACCGTCGCCAACTCACCAGCCGACGTCCTGACAGTCGATCCGGGTGGGCTCTGGAGAGCGGTGTTCGCCCGACAGTCGGGCCCGCTCAATAGGTACCGGACATATCCCGACGATCCGCGGCTCAATTAGTCCTTAGTCCTTAGTCGTTAGTCCTTAGATGGGCGGTAGAACGTGGCCAGTTGGAGCACTGCGGCAACGATGCCGCCCGCCGCGACCAACGCCCCGACACCCTCGTCGAGCGACGTGGCGATGTCCAGCGCATCATCGACTGCCCATTCCCCGGGGCCCATGACCGCCAGAGCGACAGCAGCCACCACCAGAACGAGAACATACTCATACCCTTCGTCGGGTCGCGCCGACACCCAGAAGCCGGCCGCCCGGTGAACGGTCCAGTAGGCCACGACCATCATTGACACCAAGCCTGCCGCGGCGAAAGATGTCAGCAGGCCAAGGGCGAGGCCCACCCCGATACCGATTTCGGCAAACGTCATGAACGCCCATTGGATGGCCGGACTCTTGAATCCGATGGAAGCGGTCCAGTTGATCGTCTTCTGGCGATTGATGAAATGCTTTACTCCGTGGGCAACAAAGACAAGTCCGAGCACCAAGCGAAGTGCGAGCAGTCCTGCGTTGACAGCATCGGCCGACATGGGGTCCTTTCGTCGTGCTGCGTAGTCGAACGGTCAGGGAGGCGTCATTCTTCCCGGGTAGAAGTCATTTTCGAGCGGAGGGGCCGCCCTTAAGGGGGTTAGCGCTCCAAGTGTCGGGAAGAAGGTCGGGAAGCACGCTGTTGAGGGTGCGAACCATCGAGAGGACTGAACATGGCCGCCGCCGGAGACTTTCTCCCCGAATTCCCGTCTGACTGGGAGCCGACCAGGGCCACACTCCACGCCTATTCCCACGGCGTCAGCGCCCTGGCGCGGACCCATGCTCCGGCCCACCCCCAGTGGTGGCACGCCAGTCTCAAGGTGACCTCCACCGGTCTCGTGACCGAGCCCATCCCGCTTCCCGACGGTGACGAGCTGCGGGTGCGGATGGACTTCGATCGGCATGTCGTGGTGATCGAGCCGCAGGACGGTGCTTCGATCGAGTTCGACATGACCGCCGGCGACACCGGCACCGAATTCGCCGACCGGCTCATCGAGGCGGCAGCGGACTTCGGTCTGACGGGGGAATACGACCGTGAGAAGTTCGCAAACGATGAACCGCGCGCCTACGACAAGGCTCATGCAGTGACTTTCTGGAGCGCGCTGACCAACGTCGCCTCGGTGTTCGAGGCTCATCGATCGTCGCTCGAAGGCCCGGTGAGCCCTCTGCAGCTCTG
>JAZGIX010000094.1:0-2060 GCA_036482315.1 Acidimicrobiia bacterium
ATGATGAGCATGAGCAAACTGCCGAACGTCGCCGTCCTCGGCGCAGGACGCATGGGGGCGGCCATCGCCTTTGTCTTCGCTGGAAGCGGTCACCACGTGCGGTTGTACGAACCCGATCCATCGGCGCACGATAGAGCGAGGGACCGCCTCCGAGAAGTGGCGGCGACGCTCAATCGTCCGCACGCTTCCGACATTCCCATCTCCGGTGACCTGAACGAGGTTGTCCGACAAGCTGATTTGATCATCGAGGCCGCCCCAGAGGACACCGCCATCAAGCGGGACCTATTCGCCGAACTCGGTAGGGTGGTGGGGCCGGATGTCATGGTCGGCACGAACACCTCATCGCTGCCGATCGAGAGTTTCACTCAGGGCTTTCCGAACCCTGGGCGACTGGTCTACGCCCACTTCTGGAACCCGCCATACGCCATCCGTCTGGTCGAGGTCGCACCGGGGCCCGACACCGACGAGCCGGCAATGGACACCGTCGCCGGCTGGCTGGAAGGTGCCGGGATGGCGCCGGTGTTGCTTCAACGGGCGGTCCCCGGACTCATCGGGAACCGGCTCCAGCACGCCCTGAAACGTGAGGCGATTGCGCTTGTCGCAGACGGCGTCTGCGACGCCGCCACCATCGACGACGTCGTCAAGCTCGGGTTCGGCGCCCGAATGGCTGTGCTCGGCCCGATGGAGCAATCGGACCTCGTCGGGCTCGACCTCACCCTCGCCATCCATGAGAGCCTCATGCCGACGCTGGACAGGACGGCCGGCGCACACTCCTACCTCATCGAGAAGGTCGACAGGGGCGAGCTCGGCATGGATGCTGGCGCCGGCTTCCGAATCTGGACCCCATCATCGGCGAAAGCGATCCGCGACCGACTCGATCGATGGAACACCCGGACGGCGGAAGCCGAAGGTGGCTCCGAACCACTCGACTCAAGGAAAACCACATGAATCCCAGCGTTGCGCGCCACCCATCCACAGCTGCACCGAGCCCGGTAGTCGATCCCCAGACCGGCCTCGAGTTGTATGAGCTGAGGCACCCGTGGGACTTCCCTCACTGGGAGCCCGCCCATAAGATCCTCATGGCGAACGGGATACCCGGCATCGAGCACATCGGTGGAGACCTCGATGCGGTCACGGGCAAGCGATGCACATTTGCTGCCTTTCCGTGGCGATGGACCGAGGGCGAAAGATCCGGGGTCGCGTCGTCGCCATCCTGGATCGCGACGGGAGCTACCGGATTAGCAAGGACGAAGCTGTTGGCGAGAAGCCGGAAACTGAGGTGAAGGGTGAGTGAGGTGATAGAGTCATTGGTCGACAGCAGCGAGGGCAAGGCCCCCGGGACGAAGCAGGTGCAGTCCGTGACCCGCACGGTCGAGATCTTGCGTGCGCTTGGGAACGCCGGCGAAGACCTTACGCTGGCCGACCTCGCGGAGCGCACCGGTCTCCCACGCTCGACGGTACACCGAATCGTCCAAACCCTCCAGAGTGCGCACTTCGTAGCAAAGGGGGCCGGCGTCGGGGGCCTCCGACTCGGGCCGGAGTTCGGTCGTCTCGCCGCGAATTCCCGGCAGGCGCTCACTCCCACGATGCGCCCCTTCCTCGAGAAGCTCGCATTAGAAATATCAGAGGGCACTAGCCTCACCGTTCTCGAAGGGCTCAATGTGCGGTTCCTCGACCAGGCGATCGTCGGTCAAGGGCTGCGCGCCGTCACACTCGTCGGCACCACTTTCCCCGCGCACTGCACTGCGAATGGAAAGGTCCTGCTAGCCGCTCTACCGCGGGCGGTTCTCCGCGCGAAGCTACCCGAACGGCTGAAATCCCGGACCTGCCGGACCATCACGGATCAAGAACGCCTCATGGACGAACTGGACCGTGTCGCGACCGAAGGCGTGGCCTTCGATCGTGAAGAACACGAGATCGGTATCAGTGCGATCGCAGCGCTCGTCGTCGACGATGCGAACAACCACGCCGCGATCAGCGCCGCAATGCCGACCGCTCGCTTCGAGAGCCGCGAGGAGTACCTCACCGAGATCGTGCGCAGGACCGCGCACGATGCCAGT
>JAZGIX010000095.1:0-2096 GCA_036482315.1 Acidimicrobiia bacterium
GTCCTCGGTGACGTACATGACCTCGAGACCCTCGTTACGAGCAAGGTCTACCGCGTCCTCCGTGGTCCGCACGAGGAAATCCGCATCCCATCCCTCGACAAACTGGCGGATCGGGCTGGAGCCGAGGAATAGCGAGGCTTCGATGGCGACTCCGGAGCGCTGCTGCGCCTCGCTGATGGGCAGGATGTCGGAGGGATGGGTGCGGCCGGCGCAGTTGGGCTCGATGTGGAGGCCTTCGCTGTCGATCTCCTCGGCCAGCGCAACGATGTGATCGAGCACTGTCGGGCCTGCTCCCGCATACCCGATGTCGGCAAAGCCAATGCTGAGCGCTTCCATCCGATGCAGGATGTCGAGTTTCTGACCGAGATCGGGCTGACGCACAGAGGGGCTCTGTAGACCATCACGCAGCGTCTCGTCATCGATTTCAACGGCACCGGGTCGGGCGATCTCGTCTTCCCCGATCCCGTTCCAGTCGTAGAGGTACTGTTCTTCTTTGGTGGGTGTCGTCTCTCCTGGGGCCATGTCGTCTCCTTGTGCGAACCAGGCCGTCCGGCCGGTCGGTTGGCTGGTACCAAGATTTCCCGAGAGGTTCCCGGGTGACAATCCGACCCCTGTGTCATTTTTCTGATGCGAATACATCACCAGGCCCCGGGTTTGGGCCCAATGCATCAGGCAAATGGCGCCGGTTGCTCATTGACTCAGCCATGAACTGCGAAGGACACTCGTGGTAACAACCGAACGACCGGACGGTTGGCCAGCGTTATGGCCCCTCCCGGCCGCCGAAGGAGGAACATTGACTGGATCTGCGGTCGGAACGTCCTTCCGTCCCGGCGAGCTGGAGGTGCGCCCCGACGGATCCGGGAATCTGCTGGGCAGCCACTGTCGCTCCTGTGACGCCCACTTCTTTCCCGTTCGAGAGGCCTGCTCGGGTTGTCTGAGTGACGATCTGGAGACGGTCGGGTTCTCGACGAAAGGAACCCTCTACACCTACTCGATCGTCAGGCAGTCCACGCCTGCTTTCGAGGTCCCCTACGCCCTCGGCTATGTCGACTTCCCCGAAGGCGTCCGCATCATGGGCCAGATCGGCGGCTGCGAGTTAGACGAGATCAGCATCGGCATGCCTTTGGTCCTCTCCCTGGAGCCCTTTGGCGAAGACGAGGAAGGAAGAACCTTGACCGGCTTTCGATTTCAACCCGCGGAGTTGAGCAATGACTGATGTGCATATCGTCGGTGTCGGCATGACCCGATTCGGGAAGCATCCCGATCGTGACGCTGCCGATCTCGGCGCAGAGGCTCTGCTCGAAGCTATCAGCGACGCAGGGATCGATCCCCGCGCCATCGAAGCCGCCTACTGCGGGCACGTTTTCCAGGGCATGGTCACCGGCCAGAGAATCCTGGCCCAGGTTGGTCTGGCCGGACTGCCCCTCAGCAACGTCGAGAATGCATGCAGCAGTGGCGCTACCGCCATTCGGGAGGCATCGCTTGCCATTCGTGCCGGAGAGCATGACGTGGTCGCGGCCATCGGCACCGAGCATCTCACCACCAGATTCCGAGGAGCCCTGACCCCCGATCCAAGCGATCCCGAGGCTGCGGTCGGAGCGACCATGCCCGCCGTGTACGCGATGCGGGCGAGGCGCTACATGGAGGAGTTCGGGATGACACGTGAACAACTCGCGTTGATCCCGGTCAAGAACAAAATGAATGCAGCCCACAACCCGTTGGCCCATTTCCGCGAGGAGATCACGGTCGAAGATGTTCTGGAGTCGCGTCCCATCGCCGACCCTCTCCGGCTCCACGACTGCTCGCCGGTAACCGACGGTGCGGCAGTTGTGATCGTGATGAGCGACCGTGCGGCTCAGAAGCACAGCAACGGCCGGGCCATTCGCCTCGCCGCATCGGCTCTTCGCACGGGGACCGTCGATGTCGAACCGACGTCGATGACCTTCGAGCCACTCACCTCGGCGACCGCAAATGACGCCTACGAAAGAGCAGGCATTGGTCCCGAGGAGGTCGACTTCGCCGAGGTCCACGACTGCTTCAGCATCGCCGAAGTCCTCCGGGTGGAAGGCCTGGGACTGTTCGAACAGGGTGAGTAC
>JAZGIX010000096.1:0-4670 GCA_036482315.1 Acidimicrobiia bacterium
CAACTGGATGAACGCACCCAATCACTTTGCTGAAAACGATGATGAGTGGGTCGTGACCAACCGCAAGGGGGAGACCCTCACGATCCATCTGGAAGAGGTGTTGGCCGATCTCACGCATGAACTGGGCGAAGATCCCGGCCTCTCTAAGGACGGTGTGGAGAAAGATCTGCAGCGACTCCTCGCCGAACGGCCGTGGGTGATCGAAGACGGCTTGGAGATGCTCGAGCGCGAGTACATGACGGAACTCGGACCGGTCGATCTCCTTTGCAAGGACATCGATGGCCAGGTTGTGGCAGTAGAGATCAAGCGCAGGGGAGAGATTGCCGGTGTTGACCAATTGACTCGCTATCTCGAGTTTCTGAACAAGGACTCGGTGCTGTCTCCGGTGCGGGGCATCCTCGCCGCCCAAACAATCGCACCGCAGGCGAAGACGCTCGCCTTGGATCGCGGCATCGGGTCTGTCGAGGTCGATTACGACGCGCTGTCAGGAGTTGAGGGGATGGCGCCGCGGTTGTTTGAGGTGTGAGACCTCCTTCGGAGGCCGTTGTCCGTTCCTTAAGGGCGTCCTGCTGCAGATTGATGACGCGTTCTGTTGCCGAGCGATGGGATGCGGGCGAGTTATCCGTTCAGAACACGCAGACTGTCGCCGGTTGACGGATAACGGATAACGCTCCAGAGCCGTCAGAGGAGCGACTCCAAGTCGAACCCGCAGGAAGGGTGGCGGAGCTTGGCCAATGCCCGACCTTCGATCTGACGGATTCGTTCTCGGGTCAGATCGAAGCGACCGCCGACATCAGAGAGGGTGCGAGGACTGGTTCCATCGAGTCCGTAGCGAAGGATGATGATTTCTCGCTCCCGGTCATCGAGCATGCACATCGCCTGCCCCAGGTGCCGCCTGGCCGATGCCTCGGCGGCAATTTCGAAGGGATCAGCGGCGTCGGCATCCTCCACGAAATCTCCGAGTTGGGCATCCCCCTCGAACCCCACCGGGCGGTCGAGAGAAACGGTGTCCGAGGGTGCGGTGAGAGCGAGTTCCACGCGCTCGGGGTCCAGTCCACTGGCCTGAGAGATTTCTTCGAAGGTCGGGCTGCGCCGAAGCTTCTCTCGAAGCGTGATTGCCGTTTCTTGAACGGTCCGTACTACGTCGACCATGTGGACCGGGAGTCGAATGGTCCGACCTTGATTTCCGAGCCCCCGCGTTATCGCCTGCCTGATCCACCAGGTGGCATACGTCGAAAACTTGAAACCCTTGCGCCAGTCGAACTTCTCGACCGCCCGGATGAGGCCGAGATTGCCTTCCTGCACCAGATCGAGCAGGTCGAGGCCGCGTCCCGAGTACCGCTTTGCGATGGAGATCACGAGTCGGAGGTTGGAGCGAATGAACTCTGCTTTGGCCTCGTCCGCCTGATGGATCGCACGGAAGATCTTGGCGCGTTCGGTACGAGTGAGCTTGGTGGCGTCATCGAGTGTGCCCTGCGCCTTGCGCCCGGCCTCCATGGCCCTGGCGAGACGAACCTCGTCTTCGGCCGTGAGCAAGTCGTGCTCGGCCACCGAATCGAGGTAGAGACCAACGCTGTCGGATAGCGGCAGCGTGTCTCGTAGGCGCTTGACCATCCGCACACCCCCTTTCGTCCCGGTGGGCGGGCGAGCACCGTATCACTCCGATCGGGTCGGCCGCAAAGAGAATCCACAGGGCCTGTGGAGAACTGGGGTCGGTGAAACCCCTTGCGGCATAGGGCCACCAGGAGTTTGGGGGTCGGGCTGTGGACAGTTGTCCACAGTGGGAACGGTGACTCATCCACAGTCGGCGACCGATGTCGGGGCGGTATCTCTAGGGTGCCGGTATGACCGAAATCGAGGTGCTCCAGTCAGAGATCATCGGCTGTCGGCGCTGTCCCCGGCTGGTGGAGTGGCGGGAGACGGTTGCCGAGCAGAAGCGGGCCGCTTATGCGGAGGACGTCTACTGGGGCAAGCCGGTGCCCGGGTTCGGTGACCCTGAGGCACGGTTGGTAGTCGTCGGACTCGCCCCCGCAGCCCATGGCGCAAATCGGACGGGCCGCATGTTTACCGGTGATCGGTCCGGAGATTGGCTGTATCGGGCTCTCCATCGGACCGGGTTCGCCTCCCAGCCGACCTCGGTGGATCGGGATGATGGGTTGGTTCTGGAGGATGCCTGGGTGACCGCCCCGGTGCGCTGTGCACCTCCCGACAACAAACCGACGACAACCGAGCGGGATGCCTGTGTGCCGTGGCTAGAAGCGGAGTTGGAGATGCTCGATCGAGCCCGGGTGTTGGTGTGCCTCGGCGGATTTGCCTGGGGTGTCGTGCATCGGCTGCTTTCCGCGGCGGGCGTGGCGGTCTCGAGACCTCGACCCAAGTTCGGACACGGTGTCGTGTCCGGGACTCCGGGCCTGTTGCTCATTGGGTCGTATCATCCGAGTCAGCAGAACACCTTTACCGGTCGTCTCACCGAGGAGATGTTCGATGCGGTATTCGCCCAGGCTCGGGGGGTTCTTAGTCCTTAGTCTTTAGTCCTTAGTCTTTAGGCAGAGCTCGTCGTCCTATGGCGAACCGAGGGTTCGTTGTACGGCGAGGCCTCCCTTTAGAGTCTCGCCAGGCTTCAGATATGGACTTTGCACAGCGTGTTTGCACTCGATCGATCCACTCACGAACGTCTCACGGCGGATCTTCCCGACCCGCTCCGTGAGGCCGCGGCCGCGTCATTCGCGGTCTTCGAATCCTTGCCCACGCCGAGTCCAGATGAAGAGGATTGGCGTTACGTAGAGGTGCCGGGAACCCTGCTGGAATTCGAGATCCTGGAAGGCCCTGGATCCAAGCCAACGCCCAGCTCTTACGAGGCGTTGTTCGACGAGGTCACCGGTCGGGCAGACATTGTCGACGGTCACGTCGTGGGTGTCGCCGGGAGCAACATCATTCGGCTGTCGGACGCCGATCTTCCGTCATACGAGCCGGCGGTTGCTGTCGACAAGTTCGGTGCCGCAGCAGGCGCCTTTGGGGGCTCCGGAGTCATCATCCAAGCGGCCGCCGGCGAGGTGGTGACCAATCCTGTATTCGTGTCGGTCGAAGCTGCCACTCCGGGGGCGGTGTCGATCCCGCGCGTGCTCGTGGTCGGCGGCGAGGCTTCTGCGATTGAAGTCGTGGTGGAGCAGCGGTCGCCGGACGGACTGGAGGCTCTCGTGCTTCCCGACGTGGAGGTCGTGGCCGGCACGGCCGCCAGGGTGTCGGTCACGGTCGTGCAAACCTGGGGTGACCAGACGACGGCGGTTGGATGGCACAGACTGCGGGCAGGTCGCGATGCCTCAGTGGCACTCTCCGAAGCCGGGCTCGGGGCGGGCTTCTCGCGGCTGCGACTCACGGTCGATCTGGTGGGTCGGGGCGCCGATGCCCGGATAACCGGCGCCTACTTCGGCGACAAGACCCAGACACTCGACTACCGCTATTTCATGAACCACATTGGGCCGAACACGACATCCGAGATGTTCCTCAAGGGGGCGGTTGCCGGCGAGGCACGCTCGGTCTTCAGCGGCCTGATTCGGATCGAGCCCGGGGGTCAAGGTGCGAACGCCCACCAGACCAATCGGAACCTGGTGCTCTCTGATGGCGCCGAGGCCCACTCTGTGCCCAACCTCGAGATCCTGGCGAACGATGTCCGCTGTGGCCATGGATCGGCGGTCGGTCCTCTCGACGAGGAGCAGCGCTACTACCTGATGAGTCGCGGGCTCCCGGGACCCAGGGCGGACAGGCTTCAGGTCCTCGGGTTCTTCGAGGAATCGCTGCAGCGTTTCCCCCAGCAGAAACTCGAACCCGTGCTGCGGGCGGCTGCGATGGCCAAATATGACCGGGTGGCTCAATGAGCGAGCGTCATCGTGTGGCCTCCGTCGATTCGCTCTCCGATTCCTCAGGGATGCGGGTCGATGTCGGAGGGCATCGGATCGCGCTGTTCCTGATCGGCACCGATGTCTATGCGATCGGTGATCGGTGTAGCCACGCCGAGGCGTCGCTGGCGGAAGGGGAGGTTTTCGATGGGGCCGTCGAATGTCCGCGGCATGGTTCGGAATTCGATCTCCGCACCGGCGAGCCAACCTCGTTTCCGGCAACGCGCCCGGTGCCGGTCTACGACGCCGAGATCGATGGATCGGACGTGTTCGTGATCGTGGAGCCGATAGAGGGAGGAGCAGCATGACGACGCCGGCGTTGGCGATCTCCGGACTCGATGTTCGGCTGGGCGATCTTCACATCCTGCGTGGGGTCGACCTCGAACTTTCGTTCGGAGAGGTGCATGCCCTCATGGGTCCCAACGGCTCGGGCAAGTCGACGCTGTGTCACGCTCTCATGGGGAAATCGGGGTACGAGACCACCGGTTCGGCCCGTGTCGGCGGCTCTGACGTGCTCGGGCTTGCGGTGGACGAGCGTGCTCAGCTTGGTCTCTTCGAGGCCTTCCAGTATCCCGTTGAGGTTCCGGGGGTGGCGCTCTCCGAGCTTCTGGAAGAGATGGCGGCGGTCGGTGGGCCTGAGATCAGCACCAGAGCGGCGGCGACGGCGGCGCGGCTCGACATGGAGCGATTCATGGACCGACCGGTGACCGCCGGGTTGTCCGGGGGAGAGAAGAAGCGATCCGAGATGCTCCAGCTCGGTGCGCTGGCGCCTCG
>JAZGIX010000097.1:0-5967 GCA_036482315.1 Acidimicrobiia bacterium
ACGGCTCATCGCTATATCTAGCTCCGGCGTTCGGGGCCTCTCGGCCCCGAGCCACCTCCGCATGACGGCGCCGCCTAGAAGGCGGCACTCTCTTGTACGACCCAGGGCCCCAGCCCCAGGCCGCCGAGTCCGCGCCTGTCGGCGCGCCCTCCTGTGCGATCGTTACTCGCACGCGTAGATCACGCCACACCGGTAGTAGTGGACGTAGAGGAGTCGGGCCGCATCGAGACCCCGATCGGCGACACCCTCCACGAGCGTGGGGGCGAGCAGTGGATCGATGTCATCCCAGTCCCTGACCGAGATGCGGAGATCTTTGTCGGCAAAACAAACACCGCCCTCATCGACGCAAGGAACGGATCGCCAGCCCTTGGACCGCCAGAGACGGGTCAGCCGTCCGGTGAGCACGGGCGCTTCGAGGTCTCTCCCCATGAGGAGGACGCCGAAGCCGTCACATGCAGCGTCGGTGCATGTCGAAATCGAATCGACGATCTCGGATTCGTCAATAACCGGCAACCCTTCGAGGGCCGGCACCTGCGGGGTGTCGTCCGCCAGGACCGCCACGATCGTTCCCAGAACGAGCACAACGAAGAGACTGATGAACGCGATTCCGACGGCGAGCATCGACGGGGGAAGGCGCCTGGCCTCTTCGATCATGCGTGAACCCGCCGCGCCGTACCCTCACCGGCTCCGTGCCGGAACGCCAAAAGCAAGTCCAGGGCTGGTACTTGACGGGGAACGAGGGAAGCGGAACCGGAGGCAGACGACCGAACAAAGGACATACGAGGCGTCAGTTGGCGTCCTTCACACCAATTCGACGATGGCCATCTCGGCGCCATCGCCGCGCCGTGGTCCGAGACGCAGCAGGCGGGTGTACCCGCCCGGACGCTCCGTATACCGGGGGGCTACCTCGTCGAAAAGGCGGGTGACGACCTCGGTATCACCGATATCTCTGAGGATCATGCGACGATCGTGCAACGAGCCACGTCGCGCCTTTGTGATCATCTTCTCGGCGTAGGGCCGCAGCATCTTCGCCTTTGCCACCGTCGTGGTGACGCGCTCGTCCCAGAACAGCTCCTGGGCGAGGTTGCTGAGGATCGCCTTCTGATGAGAGGCGCTACCTCCCAGGCGACGGCCTCTCTTCGGTCTCGGCATCAGGCAGGGACCTCTTCATCATCCGCCGTCCGCAAGGACAGGCCGAGTTCGTCGAGTTTGGCCGTTACTTCGTCGAGGCTCTTCTGGCCGAAGTTGGTGATGTTGAGCAGCTCGTCGGGTGTCTGCGTGACGAGTTCTCCAACAGTTTGGATCTGAGCGCGCCGCAGGCAGTTGCGGGGACGCTCCGAGAGATCCAGTGCTTCGATCGGAAGCTCGAGGTCGGGCGACGAAGACTCGGTCGTAACGACATCGCCCAACTCGAGGCCGATGCCCTCGCCGACCTCGGCGAACAGCCCCAGAAGCTCATTGAGCGTCTTGCCTGCCGAAGAGATGGCCTCACTCGGCGTGATCGAGCCGTCGGTGTGAACGTCGACAATGAGCTTGTCGAAGTTGGTCATCTGCCCGACCTGGGTGCTCTCGACGTTGTAGGCAACCTTGCGGACCGGCGAGAAGATACTGTCGATCGGAATCACGCCGATCCCCTCACCCTTGTTGTTCTTGTCCGCCGTGCGGTAGCCCACGCCGCGCTCGCATACCATCTCGACTTCAAGCTTGCCGGAAGCCGACAGACTCGCAATGTGGTGGCCGGCATTCATCACTTCGACACCAGGCGGGAGCTTGAGATCTCCGGCGGTGACATCGGACTTGCCTTTGGCCGATAGGTACAGGGCCTGCGGCTCCTCCACGTCGAACCGGAGGACGACACCCTTGAGGTTGAGGATGATGTCCACCACGTCCTCGATGACACCAGAAATGGTCGAGAACTCGTGCTGCACCCCCTCGATCCGAACACTCGTAATAGCTGCACCCGGAATGCGGGACAGCAGCGTGCGACGGAGAGTGTTTCCGAGGGTGTATCCGAAGCCAGGCTCGAGCGGTTCTACGATGAACCGGCTGCGATTGTCGGCTACGACCTCTTCTTCTATTTGCGGGCGCTGGACGATCAGCACGATTGGTCTCCTCTTACTTCGAGTAGAGCTCGACGATCAACGTCTCCCGAACCTGGGTGTCTATCTGCGCCCGGTTGGGAAGGTCGTTGACGGTGATCTTGCGGGCATCGGCGTCCACGTCAAGCCACTCGACCTGGGTGCGGTTACCCGCGGTGTCGATGGCATGCTGGACGACGATCATCTCCTTGCTCCGGTCCTTCAGCGTCACGGTGTCACCGGGACGAATCCGATACGACGGAACGGTGACCCGACGACCGTTTACACGGAAATGACCGTGTGAGACGAGTTGGCGGGCCTGAGACCGCGACTCGGCGAACCGAGCCCGGTAGACAACATTGTCGAGGCGACTCTCGAGGATCCGGAGCAGGTTCTCACCGGTGATCCCCTTCTCACGAGCCGCCTGCTTGTAGTAGCCGCGGAATTGCTTTTCGAGCACGCCGTAGATGCGGCGAGCCTTCTGCTTCTCACGCAACTGAATGAGGTATTGCGTCTCGCGAATGCGGCCCCGACCGTGCTCACCCGGCGGGTAGGGCTTACGCTCGACGGCGCACTTCGAAGACTCACAACGAGCACCCTTCAGGAAGAGCTTGGTGCGCTCCCTGCGGCACAGCTTGCAAACCGGACCGGTGTACCGAGCCATGGTTAGCCCCTCCGACGTTTCTTGAGACGAACCCCGTTGTGCGGGATCGGCGTGATATCGCGGATTCCCGTCACTTCCATTCCCATCGTTTGCAGCGTACGAATGGCGGTCTCCCGGCCAGATCCGCTCCCCCGCACGATGACATCCACCTTGCGCATGCCGTACTCACCGGCGCGCCGGGCAGCCTGCTCGGCCGCAACCTGCGCTGCGTACGGCGTGGACTTACGCGATCCCTTGAAACCCACCGTTCCGCCGGATGTCCACACAAGAGTGTTCCCATCCTGGTCAGTGATGTTGATGATCGTGTTGTTGAAACTCGCAGTGATGTGCGCCTGCCCGTGGAGGATGTTCCTCCGATCCCGGCGACGCGCCTTCTTCTTCTCAGCCAACGCGGAAACTCCTCAGAATCTAGATCTTGGGCGCCTTCTTCTTCCCGGCAATTGCCTTGCGCGGGCCTTTGCGGGTGCGGGCGTTCGTATGGGTTCGCTGGCCGCGCACCGGCAGCCCGCGACGGTGACGGATCCCCTGATAGGAACCAATCTCAACCTTGCGCTTGATGTTTTGCGTCACCTCGCGCCGCAGGTCACCTTCCACCCGGTAGTTCGCTTCAATGAACTCCCGGACCTTGCGGACATCTTCGTCGGAGAGGTCTAGAACCTTCGTGTCGAGGTCGATGCCGAGCGACAGACATATGTCCAGCGCGCGGCTGTGACCTACACCGAAGATGTAGGTCAGCCCGATCTCGACCCGCTTGTCGCGGGGAAGGTCAACTCCTGCGATTCTTGCCATGCGTCACCCCTGCCGCTGCTTGTGGCGAGGGTTCGGACAGATGACCCAGACGCGACCATGCCGCCTGATGATGCGACACTTCTCGCACATCTTCTTGGCGCTCGGTCGTACTTTCATATTGGGCCTTCATGCCTGTCTTGTCCCCGGTGCCGACGGCCGGGCACAGCCGACACCCGAGGGGCGAAGACTGAGGCCCGACGACGGCAGCCGACTCGCTGTCAGCGGTGTCGTCTCGACTCTGTGCGATGCGGAAACCGACTCACCACGACTCACCTTCCGACTTACCGGGTGGTATCGGCGCGCACACCAAACTGGCCCCGAAGGGCCGGACGGAAGAGTAACGCGACCCTGGAGGGACCACAAGTTCGGAAAGGAGGGCGCGCCGACAGGCGCGGACTGGGTGGCCTGGGGTTGGGGCCCCGGGCCACACAGCGATGAGCCGTATGGCGAAGAGCCATAGACAAGGAGGTGGCTTATGGGCGCGGACTCGGTGGCCTGAGGTTTGGACCCCCGGGCCGCACCGCGAGGAGCCACATGGCGAAGAGCCATGGGGTACCGCCAGAGAACCCCAGTTTCGGATAACTACGCGGTGATGCTGGCAACGTTGAATGTTGTATTGAACCGACGACACCAAATCGCGGCTGTCACCCACTCGGAGAGGTCGATGTCGGCTGGGATTTCGTAGTTCTGATTCCCAATATTCCCCTTGAGTTCGCCGAGGATCAGGTACTCGCCATCGGTGTAGTCGTCGGCTCCGGAGAGCGACCGATCCGACAGGATGACGACGAGATCTGGACCGTTGAGAACATCGAGATTCTCAAACCGCAGAACCCGACTCCCGTCCTCCAATTCGAGTACGAGCACCGTTCCCGAACCACCGTGGGCCACATCGATCAGGGTGCTTTCGGATAGCAGCACCGGATACGTGACCACCGGGTCTGGGGTCGTCAGGACGACCGGTGTCTCATCGACCGGGGCCGACGTCGTGGCAGCACTACTTTCGGGTGTCGTCGACGGCACGGAGGTTGTCGGGGTAACGGTTGCCGCCCTCGGAATGGTCTCATCGACCCGCTCGTCGATGAACGCTTTGTGTGGCTCGAACCAGACAAAGGCGAAGACGAGCAGCGCTACACCGACGATGGCGCCCATCATCGTGATATTCGGGTTGCGGCGAATCCAGTCGAGCAAAGGTCCTCCCCATTCGGCTCTGGAGAAACGACCCAGCAACACTCGAGGTTCCCGACTGACTCGCCGACCGAGCCAGGAGCCGTCGACGGCAGGGATCGCAGGCCGATACTTAGCCGTCCATGTCATCCAGGGGCTGTGGAGCAAACACTCGGATTTCGATGGCGCCGGTGTTGCCGCCGGATGAGTCCGAGATTATGAACCTCACCATCCGGCCGGACGCCTCAGCGGCGGCGAAGCGCGGATCAGCCGGTGTGCCGGCGACAAAGGGCCCGAAGAAGGCCCCATCGACATCGACCGTGTACTCGGTGGTGATGGCGGTTCCATCGGACATGGACCGGGTGATGAACTCGAACCCGACGATGTCGGCCTCAGCACCGAGGTCGACCTCGATGAACCCTTCACTTCCATCGCCCGCTGTAGCCCACTCGGTACTCATGTCGCCGTCGATGGCGTTGCCCGCCGCCCAGGCTGCCGAGAACTGCGAACTCACAGCCACAACCGACGCCCCGACTGCGAGGTTCTCGCCGTGGTCGGCCATCTCCTGATCCGGTTCGGCGGTGGCCTCGACCTCCGGGAGGGTGAACATCGCCATCTCACTCTGGAAAACCCGACCATCCGCGGTCGATCCTTGGACGGTGAAGTAATAGGTCTTGCCCGGCTCGGCTCCCGGCAACGGGACGTCGTGCTGAATGATGCCGGTCCCGTTCATCGTCAAAGAGTTGTTGATATTGCCCAGTTCGGTTGTCTCACCCCAGGTGATGGAGCAGATCGTCGGTTCCGTCGTCGTGACGTGAAAGACCCCACGGGTCGTATCGAATGGATCGACCTCGAATGTGAAATCACTGTCCTGGATCAGTTCGAACGGAAGTATCGAACTGGGGGCGCCGTCATCGGCGTCGTCGCCCCCACAAGCCATGGCTACCAGCGCCAGGGCGAGGATCATCATGCCCAGCGGGCGCAGCCGGTTGATCACCATCCGCTCCTTCGTAGTCCTTAGTCCTTAGTCCTTGGTCTTGAGGAAGAGCTGTTGATTGCCTGCCAAGCGCACCCGAGCCTTCTTACCAATGACTAACGACTAATGACTAATGACTAATGACTACGGGAGTGTCAATACTTCCGGGCCGTCGGGCGTTATCGCGATCGTGTGTTCGAAATGGGCCGAGATCTCCCCGTCGGCGGTGACGACGGTCCAGTGGTCGTCGAGCACCTTGGTCTCGTGGGTGCCCAAGTTGAACATCGGCTCGATGC
>JAZGIX010000098.1:0-2112 GCA_036482315.1 Acidimicrobiia bacterium
ATCGGCGTAGCATTGGAACATGACGGAGTTCACGGTCCACCTTCCGAACCGGCCGGGATCGCTGGCCGACCTGGCCGAACGCCTCGCCGCCGTCGGAATCAACATCGAGGCGCTCGCCGCCATCGGCATGGACGAGTCGGGAACCGTCAAGCTCATCGTCGATGACGAAGCAGCCACGCGTCGATTGCTGGAGCATCACGGATTGGTCTTCGAAGAGCGCCGCGTGATCACGACGATGCTCCCCCATCGCCCGGGTTCGGTTGCGGCAATGACCCGCCGCTTGGCGGATGCCGGCATGAACATCGACGCCATGTACCTGCTTCGAACCACTCCCGAAGGTCTCGAATTCGCGGTGGCTGTGGACGACGGGGCCCAACAGAAAGCCTCCTGAGAGCGTCCGCCAATAGGCGGACGCTCTGGCGTCATCCCATGGCTCTTCGCCATACGGCTCATCGCTGTGTGGCCCGGGGCCCCAACCCCAGGCCACCGAGTCCGCGCCAATTGGCGCGGACTCCCAACCGATCCCGCCCCCATCAGGGCCGTCCGGCCGCCGAGCGCGCTGCGGCCATCTCCGCTCCATCATCCAGCGGTTCGAGAGTCACCGGCCCATGGCGTCGCGCCATGCCCCTGATCAGCAGCTCGTCCGCGAATTGTGGATTCTTGGGCAGAACCGAGCCGTGGAGATAGGTCCCGAAGCAGTTGTTGGTCACCGCCCCCTCCTCATCGGTGGTGTCGTTGTTCCCGTTGCCTTTGACGACCTTCCCCAGCGCTGTCTGGCCGGCAGCCAGCATCGTGCGGCCCCCGTGATTCTCGAATCCGACGAGGCGCCCAAAATCGGAGTCGACGATGACGTTGCCGATCATCCGCCCATCCCCGCTGACGGTCTCGGCATCGAAGACACCGATCCCGGGCAGCTCCGAGCCGTCGGCGGCGATGAAGCGACGGCCGAACAGTTGGTAGGTACCGCAAACGACGAGAAAGGCGACACCTCCGTCGACCGCCGCATGGAGGTTTTCCGACCGAGCCACGACATCGCGTGCCACCTCTATCTGAGATGTGTCCTCTCCCCCTCCGGCGACGACGATATCGGCGTTCAGCAAGTCGTAGTCGGCCCCGACCGGAACAAGGTCCACCCGGTGGGAAATCGATCGCCACTGCAGACGGCGGCTCAACGTGATGACATTGCCGGTGTCGCCGTAGATGTTCATCCGGCGCGGGAAGAGGTGGGCGATTACGACTTCGCTCACGTCCACATCTCAGATCTGGCCGCACCCGGCAGCAGCAACTCGAGCAACGACAGCATCGCCGTGTAGGTCGGGATGACGTACACCAATTCGCCCTCCGCCGCCGCCGAAGCAGTTCTTTCTAGTGCAGCACCAAGATCTGGATCCGACCAGGATTCGATTCCTCCGTACTTGAGGCGAAGCGCCATGTCGGCAGCCCGGATGCCGCTGGTTCCAATGGTGTGGCCGCTGCCCTCGAGATCCTCGAACCTGACGTCCCACAGCCACGACACATCCCGCCCGTCGGCATGGTTGTCGTTGATGGCAATCAGTACCTGGGCCGGCGCAGGAGCATCCGTCAGGAGGCGGAGCGCCTGATTGAAGCCGGAGGGGTTCTTCACCAGCAGCAGATTCACCCTGCGGCCCTCGAACTCGATCACCTGACCCCGTCCAAACGCGGGAGGCATCTCCTCGAGCGACGCCGCCGCCGCGGCCGGATCGACTCCAAGCTCGACTGCCGCCAGAACTGCGGCCGCGGCGTTGTACCCGTTGTAGGCCCCCGGCACCCGCAGCGTGGCGTCGATCACGGATCCGGCGATGGCCACCCGGATTCCCTGCCCGTCTCCTCGCTGTTCGGCCAGTTCGAGTAGCGCATCTGCCGTTACGGCGGGATCCTCGGGGTCCAACCCCCCGTAGAGCAAACGATCGTGCGGCATCGTTCGCCGAATTGCGTCTACCGCTCCGAACCACGCGGTTCTGCCAACGTCGAGCGCCGCCACCGCCGGATCGTCCGCATTCAGCACCGCCCGTTTCGCCGAGGTCACGGCTACGCCCACATGGCTCGCCGTCGTATCGAGCTCGCCATAGCGATCCAACTGGTCCCGGGCCA
>JAZGIX010000099.1:0-5654 GCA_036482315.1 Acidimicrobiia bacterium
GGTGGCCGTGCGCTTCCTTGCCAGTCCGGCCGCGGTGACGGTACGGGGCACCGAGTTGAGGGGCATGTCGATGATCGCTGCGACGCCTCCGGCTGCGGCGGCTCCCGTGGCGGTTCCAAACCCCTCCCAGTGACTGTGCCCGGGGTCACTCACGTGGACGTTGGTGTCGATCAGGGCCGGCATCACAATCAGATCGCCGACGTCTTCGATCGGCGCTCCGAGGTTGGCGTCGCGGTCGAGGATGTCGACGATGTTGCCGTCTTCGACCACGATTAGTCGCGGGGTTGGTGTGTGATGAACGAGAACCCGATCGCTGGCGATACCGCTCCGACTACTCACCGGCTACTCACCTATGTCCTCGTTCCAGAGCTCCGGTTCCTCAGCCACGAACTCATCCATCAAGGCTTTGCAGAGGTGATCGTCGACGACAATCACCTCGACGCCACGCGAACGAACATGATCTTCTGGTCCGCGAAACGTGCGATTCTCACCGACGACGACCCTCGGGATGCCGTACAGCAGCGCCGCCCCGCTGCACATGTCACACGGGGAAAGCGTCGAGTACAACGTCGCCCGTGCGTACACGGAAGCAGACTGCCGTCCGGCGTTCTCGAGCGCGTCCATTTCGGCGTGGAGCACGACGCTGCCGTTCTGGACCCGCCGGTTGTGGCCTCTCCCGATGATCTCGCCATCGACCACCAGCACCGAGCCGATTGGGATGCCGCCCTCGGCGCGGCCGATCCTGGCCTCCTCAATCGCTACAGCAAGGAACGACGCGTCATCCATGCGGGAAGAGATCAGATGGGGGACCGATAGGAGTTGGGGTCGAGGTTTGCCTCATCCTGGGAGCGACGCATCACGTCCATGAACTTCGATGCACCGAGGATCTGGCGATCCAGCAGGGCACCTAGGTGCTCCACGGTGTATGCGGTGGCGTCCTCCAGATGGACATCGATGTCGGCGGCCTCTTTCACGTACAGCAGGCGAGTCCAGTACGAATTGACGACCACCGTCAGAAACGACTGGACAACGCTGTTGCGCTCCAGCGCGGCGAGGGGTCTCATGTAGAGCAGCAGGGTGAACAGCACGATCGCCATGAAGGCGACACCTGCGACCACCCCGGCGTGTGCCCAGTCGTAGCCGGCCTCGGGCACATCTGTCGCGATCCTGATCGCGGCGATCATCGAGCCGAGAGCTATGAGAAACACGACCAGGAACATCCACTTCATGGTCGCAAAAGCGAATCGTTGGCCGCGGGCGGCGCGGAGGAACTCGTTCTGGTTGGACTGGATGATGGCTCGGGCGAACGGCTCGATTCCACCGCCGAATCCGGTGGGTGGCGGGACGAGGGGCTCGGCGACCTTGAACTCCTCTTCCTTCTTCGCCTTCTTGGCATCGCCCATCGGTTCCCCTGGGTCGCTGAGGGCCGAATCTAGCGATCAATCCGGGTCCCGGGATCGGAGGGTGCACCGACGGGCGCCCCCGGCGGTTAGGTGAGAGCCGCTCGAACCAGTTCTGCCGTCTCGACCAGACCGGCTTGCGCCGTCTCGTCCACCGGAGGGAAGGGAACGTCGCTGAGGTCGTTGCTCGGAATCAGGTGGATGTGGGCGTGCGGCACCTCATAGCCGAGGACGATCACCACCACCCGGGCACACCCGGTCGCCTGCTTGAGACCCTCGGCCACCGTGTGGACCGCCTTCCACAGCGCGGCGTACTCCTCTGGCGGGAGATCGAACAGGTAGTCGACCTCGACCTTGGGTACGACCAGAGTGTGGCCCGGTTGACGCGGGTTGATGTCGAGGAAGGCAAAGGTGGAGGCGTCCTCGTAGACCCGGTGAGACGGGATGACGCCCTCGATGATCATGCTAAAGATGGAGCTCATGGATGGAGGGTACGTCGAACTGCGCCCGGGGCGCACCCTCTTTTCACTCGATTTCCGCTCCGAGATCGAGTTCGAACGCCTTCTCCAGAGCCATGGCCCCGGCCGCCACGTCCTGGCTGGCGATACCGACCGACTTGAAGAAGGTGATCTCGCCCGGCCCTTGCCGGCCCTGATGCCTCCCGGTGAGGAGATCGGCCATTGTTGCGTCGGGCAGCGTTCCCGCCTGCAGGAGATCACCGGCTTCCTCGGCCGCGGCTGCTCGATCATCCACGATCGTCAACGCGGCGCGCACGATTCCGGGAGGGATCTCGCACATCTCTGGTGTGTAGGACCCCACGGCGTTGATGTGAGTGCCGGGTTTGACCATCGCCGGCTCAAACAGCGGACTTGTCGAAGGAGTCGCCGTCGAAATGACGTCGGCGACGGAGACGGCCTCATCCGGGTCCGAGACTGCTGAGCCTCCGACCCGCTTAGCCAGTGCCTCGGCGTTGATCCGGTCCCGGCTCCAGATGAATACATCGCCGATGGGGCGAACCTCCTTGACTGCCATCACCTGGTCATAGGCCATGGACCCGGCTCCGAGCATCGCCATCGTGCGTGAATCGGGACGGGCCAGTAGCCGGGTGGCCAAGCCGGCACCGGCTGCTGTTCTGATGGCGGTGAGGGTCGGCCCGTCGACCAGGCCCGTGCAGGCGCCCTCCTCATCGAAGATGGCCACGATCCCGAACGGCTTGCCCGGGACGGTCGAGACCACCTTGACCCCGGTGCGGTGACCGACTCGCCCCGGCATGAACAACGAAGGTCCCAGCTGGCTCCGGGTCGGAACTTCTATGTCATCCCCGAAAGCCTCTTCCATTGCCCCGATGGCGTCGCTCATCGACAACGCAGTTCGGGTGGCGTCTGCGTCTAGGTATCGCACGGGCGCGAACCTACAGATCGCGCCCACCCTCGGGTGGGGCACGGTGCTTGAATCGCCCCGATGACTCCGTTGCCCGATCCAATCAGTGCTGTCTCGTTTCATCATTTCGGTGGTGATGCGGACTTCGTCGGCATGGTCGCCATGCTCAATGAATCGCTGCTCGGTGGGGCTTCTGTCTGATGGACGTCGCTGCGCTCGAAGCCCGTGCCCGACCGCTGATCGACTCGACGGCTTTCGACTATTTCGCCGGTGGCTCGGACGACGAAATCACGCTGCGAGACAACGATGCGGCATGGCGGAAGGTGAGATTTCTGCCCCATGTCTTGCGCGACGTCGCCGAGGTTTCCACCAAGACAGAGTTCTTTGGCACCGCGCTCGACACCCCGATCCTCATTGCCCCGATGGCGGCCCAGAAGTTGGCTCACACCGACGGAGAGACTGCGATGGCTCGCGCCGCTTCGGAGGCGGGCACGATCATGGTCGTCTCGACGATGGCGACGGTGTCGCTCGAGGAGATAGCGGCCACCTCGGACGCCCCCCGCTGGTTTCAGCTGTACATGCACCGGGATCGCGGCGTGAGTTCCGATCTCGCCCTGCGAGCCGCTGCGGCTGGTTATGGGGCGATCGTCCTCACCGTCGACCTTCCGGTGCTGTCAAACCGTCGCAAGGACGTGGCCAACCGGTTCGACCTACCCGAGGGCATGATCATGGAGAACCTGGCCGTGTCGATCGACAGCATGCACGGGTCCGGCCTCGGCGAGTACACCGACGAGGCGTTTGATCCCTCGCTGACACCCGAAGACATCGGATGGATCGAATCGATCACCGACCTACCGGTGATCGTAAAGGGAGTGCTGCGCTCCGACGATGCTGTGGTAGCAGTCGATGCCGGAGCGGCGGGCGTGATCGTCAGCAATCACGGGGGCCGTCAGCTCGACGGCGCGATCGCCTCCGCCGACGCTCTGCCTGCAATCGTCGATGCGGTCGCCGACCGGGTTCCGGTGCTGGTGGATGGGGGGATCCGTGGCGGATACGACGTGGCCAAGGCGATCGCGCTTGGAGCCTCTGCGGTCCTCGTCGGTCGGCCGTTGTTGTGGGGCCTGGTAATCGACGGGGCCGCAGGCGCCAAGGGTGTTCTCGACGAACTGACGGCCGAGCTGAGGCGGACGCTCGCATTGCTCGGCGTGACGTCAATCAATGAACTCGATCGGTCATTGATCTCATGAATCGGGCAGAAGGGGAAGTTGATCGGTAATTTTGGGGTTCGTTACGTGTAGTTATGGATTGAGGGGCGAGCCCCCTCATCGCCGTCAGCTTCATCGGAGGTGGTGATGGAAGACATCGAGTTTTCGCCCGAGCAGCACAAGACCTGGGCCGAGTTGTATCGGCGGCAGCTTCCCAAGCTCCAGGAGCACGCCAGTGCCCTGTACCTCGAAGGCTTCGAGGTGCTCGCGCTCCCTGCGGAGCACATACCGACGCTCGATCACCTCAACTCGAAGATTCCGCCGGCGACCGGATGGAGGGTCGTGCGCACCGACGTGCGGTTCACCGATGCCGACGAGTGGTACCGGTTCTTCGACCGCCACGAGTTTCTGATCACCAACTACATGCGGTCGTCGGAGGAACTCGATTGGACTCCTGAGCCCGACATGTTCCACGACGTCTTCGGGCACCTGCCGTTCTTCACCCTTCCCGAGTATGTCGAACTGCAGGAGATGTTCGCCCCCGCTTATCTCGCCAGCACCGACGAGGAAGAGAAGGAGAACATCAAGCGCCTCGCCTGGTACTCGACCGAGTTCGGGATGATCACCGAAGACGGAGTCATGAAGGTGTTCGGCACCGGCCTGATGTCCGGTGGTGACGAGTTCACCAATGCCGCCGAGGGGAAGTTGGAGTACGAGCCCTTCACTCTCGACAACGTCCTCGGCAAGGACAAGGTGATGTACGACCAACACGATCATCTCTACGTGATCGAGTCACTCGAGCAGTGCAAGGCCGAGATCGCCAAGTATTTCGACCCGATCGTTGAACGTGGATCGGCTGGGTAGTCGCAGATCGGGAGTGTGGGGCTGTCGCCAGTGACAGCACGCCACCCGCGGCCAGGGTTGACTGAGTACACACCCTCCTGAAAGTTCCGGGGTGATGAGCGTCCGGTGACCTTGCCGTCGCATCGGCCAGCGTGACGAAATGGTTACGTGAGGCTGATAACGCGAATAGGCCCCTACGGCCTGCACCGGGTTGCTAGCTGCGTACCGCGGTTGATTTGCGATAACGGGGTTCAGGCGCCCGCACATCTTCGAGGACGACGAAAGCGTCCGGGTTGATCCCACGAATGACCTCCACAGCCGCTTTGGACATACGGCGAGGGATCACCGTGAACGTCAGACGCACATCACCGTCACGGCCCTCACCGTTGAGAACGGTCACCTTGAAGCCTTCCTTCCGCAGAGCTGCGGCAACCTGCGGGCTGTCGACAGGGGCCACGACGCGCAGGATCGTCGTGCCCACGGCCAGCCAACGCTCGACCGCGACCCCCAACACCGTGCCTCCAGCGAATCCAGTGGCGAAAGCCACAATGCGTACCGGGTCTTCCAGATTGTTGATCACCTGGCCGGCAGCGATCACCCACGTGAGCGCTTGGAAGAATCCCACCAGCCCGGCTTGCCACTGAATCCCGCGGGTGAGCAGCACGATGCGCACCGTCCCCAGCGACACGTCAACGAGGCGCAGCGAGAAGATCAGGAGTGCGGCAAGGAAGAGATCCACAGCCGTCACATCTTAAGACCCACGGCTCACCAGTCGAGCCGTGACACTTGGGTCAGTGGCGACAGCACCTCACCATCGGCCAACGTC
>JAZGIX010000100.1:0-5164 GCA_036482315.1 Acidimicrobiia bacterium
AGGCTGCTGGTTCCATGCCGAGTTGGGTCGCCAGGGCTGGCGCCATGCTCGTTTGAAACTCCTCGACTGCTCCGCCGAGCATCTCGAGATCAGCATTCAGGGTGGCAATGGACTCGTCGGTGAGCCACGGCCGGAAGTCGTCGATCATCTCTTCGAAGGCCGGACCCACCGCAAAGAGGTTGCGGGCCAAAGCCACGATGATGAGCACCACTCCCACCGCCGCAATCACGATCGCGGACGGACGCTTGCTCATGAGTTTTCCTCCTGGTAGCACATCGAGCGGGAGCAGCCGCAGCCGACTCCCCCTCTGTTGCAGCTAGGAAACCGCTACCGCGTGGTCGCGACCAGGGCCGCTCGGCCCTCGGTGCCCGCTGAACAACCCATGTCGCCGACTTCGCAGGCACCGGTGCCTGCTATGCCACCTCGAAGAGGCCGGCGGCGCCCATGCCGCCGCCGATACACATGGTCGAAACCACGTATTTGGCGCCGCGGCGCTTTCCTTCGAGCAAGGTGTGACCGACCATTCGACTCCCCGTCATCCCGTAGGGGTGGCCGATGGAAATGGCCCCACCGTTTACGTTGAGGATCTCGTCGGGTATGCCCAGCGTGTCGCGGCAATACACCACCTGCACCGCAAATGCCTCGTTCAACTCCCAGAGATCGATGTCGTCCATGGACAAGTTGAACCGTTCCAGCAGCTTCGGAACCGCAAAGACCGGTCCGATGCCCATCTCATCCGGTGGACATCCGGCCACCGCCATTCCGCGGTAGTAGCCGAGCGGGTTGAGACCGCGTTTGGCAGCATCCTCGGCCTCCATCACCACGCAGGCAGAAGCCCCGTCGGACAATTGGCTGGCATTACCGGCGGTCACCGTTCCGCCGTCAAACACCGGGCCGAGCCCGGAGAGGCCCTCGGCGGTTGTCTCCGGACGGTTGCCCTCGTCGAGCGTGAGCGTGACCTCTTCGCGTGACTCCTCGCCGGTCTCGCGGTCCTTGACCACTTTCGTTGCGGTTACAGGGATGATCTCGTCGGCGAATAGACCGGCTTCCTGCGCCGCCGCGATCCGCTGCTGGCTGGACAAGGCGTACTCGTCTTGAGCCTCACGCGACACCCCGTACCGCTCGGCAACGACCTCGGCGGTCTGCAGCATCGGCATGTACATCGCGGGCTCCATCTCGAGCAGGACCGGATCCATCATCCGGAAATGGTTCATTTCCTGGTTCTGGACAAGGCTGATCGACTCGAGTCCGCCGGCCACGACCACCGGCATCTGATCGAATATGACCTGCTTGGCGGCGGTGGCGATAGCCATCATCCCCGAGGAGCATTGTCGATCCATGGTCATGCCGGACACGGTGTCGGGCATACCCGAACGCAACGCGATCTGACGGGCAGTGTTGTACCCGGTGGTCCCCTGGGTGAGGGCGTTGCCCATGATCACGTCGTCCACCTCGCCGGGGTCGATCGAGGCGCGCCCCAAGGCGGCTTCGACCGCATGCGACGCCAGCGATGGCCCTTCCAAATCGTTGAACGCCCCCCGATATGCCTTGCCGATCGGTGTACGTGCCGTCGAGACGATGACTGCTTCTCGCATTGGGTCCCCTTCTTTGATCGATCGAGCATAAGCCCCGCCACGATCGTTCGACATCGCGAGACGTGTTGGCGGGTTGGTTAACAACCGTGGACCACGAGGCGTCGTAGAGTTGCCACGTGCAGCACAAGCGGATCGTGAGTCTCGTCGCGGGCTTCGTCCTGCTCACTTCGGCATGCACGGCGGGCGCCGCCCCTACCACCACGACGACGTCGGCGCCGGTGACGACCACGACCCAACCCGGTGGCCGGGTCATCCTCAGCGTCAACGGACTGGCCGTCATCCATGAGGGCGACAAGGGGCCCTTTGTCGAGGCACTCCAGTTCTACCTCGTATGCACCGGTCATGGGCAACCTTCGTCCGAGGGAGGCCAGGTGACCGTCGACGGATCATTCGGCCCGATCACTGCCGATGCGGTTGCCTACTACCAGGCCGAACTGCGTCGGATCCCCACCGGAGAGCCCGACGCCGAGACCTTTGCCTCCCTGGCGCGCGATTGCCGCGATGACCGGACCATCACCTTCCCGGAGAACGCCACCGAGACCGAAATCGCCGGGAACACCGCTCCCGGAGACGAGGAGGTGTTCGTCATCGATGGACGCGATGGCCAGGTGCTCGGACTTCGGGCCGATGAAGGCCTGGTCGAAATCGGCGTCGTAGGCGTCGATGGGACCGTGCTCGAGAGCAACAACGTCGCGGGACCGTTCGAAGCCGAGATCACTTCCGCCCAGCAGTATCGGGTTCAAGTCTCGGCAGCGGCCGAGACGTCGTTTCGGATCACCGTCACAACCCGCTCCCCCAACGTGCTCGCCTCGGATTTCGGGCCGATGAAGCTCGCCCCGGCCGGCCTCTCCATCGCCGATATAGGTGACGACGTCGAGAACACGATCGCCGTCATAGCGCTCGTGCTCGGGCCCCCCTTCGTGGACACCGGGTGGCAGACCGGCGTCCCCGGATGCACCGGAGCCAACCGCCATCTGACCTGGATCATCCAGGCCGCCGACAGTGGCGAGAGCCACCCGGCCGTCCTCAAGGTCGACTTTGCAGATCTGGGAGGTACCCCGTTCTTTGCCCAATACGCCTACCGCTCGTTCGATCTCACCGTGCTGGACCCACTTGCCCGCGAGTTGGGTACCGCCGAAGGTTTCACGCTCGGTTCGACCCTGGATACATTCGAAGACGAGTACGGAGATGCGGATTTCTTCGACGAGCTGCGCGGGCTCACCGACTTCAACGAGCGAATGCTGGCCGGATTCGAACTCGGCGAGACCGCTGCCGACCGTGAGGCGTGGTACATCGGCGCCGGAGCGGACGGTTGTGAGGACTTCGGCTAGAAGCCACACCCGGCTCAGCGTTCACCGGGCGTGGCCCCTACGCTGACGGCAGATGTACGAACTGTTCGACCACGATGAGTTGACCGCGCCGGCGCTCATCGCCGCGTTCGACGGATGGGTGAGCGCGGGTGCAGCCGGAACGGCGACCGCCGAGCACATCGCCGACGACGGCGATGTCATCGCCCGCTTCGAGCCCGACGACCTCTTCGACTACCGAGTCAATCGTCCATCGTTGGAGTTCGTAGACGGAATCTCGACCGAGATCGGGTGGCCTGAAGTCGTGGTCCGCCACCGCATCCTCGACGGTCGAGACCTGCTGGTTCTCACCGGGCCCGAGCCGAACTGGAAGTGGCGGGCGTTCGCCACAGAAGTGGCCGATCTCGCGGGCGAATTCGGGGTGGTTCAGCACGTCTCTCTCGGAGGTATCCCGTGGGCGGCCCCGCACACACGCCCCACCATCGTGGTTACGACGTCCTCGCGGCCCGATCTGTTGGGCGACGACGCCAACCATCCCCAGGGAGAACTGCGGGTACCGGCTTCGGTTGTCAGCGCCGTCGCCCACGCGCTGGCCGATCGCGGAATCCCCACTGTTGGGTTGTGGGCCCGGGTCCCGCACTATGTGGGCGGCGTGTACCACCCGGCGGTCGTGACCCTGGTCGAACGAATATCCCGCCACCTCGGTGTGAAGATCCCTCTCGGTTCCCTCGTCGATGACGCCAAGGATCAACGGAGAAGCCTCGACGAGGCTGTCGATGAGCAGGAAGGCATCACCGATGTTGTCGCCCGCTTGGAGGCCCTGTACGACGCGCAGGGCGAGGTTGCATCCGGAGAGGAAATCGCCGCCGAGATCGAGCGTTTCCTGATCGAAGCCGCTGATGACGACTCGGTGTGACTCCGCGACTTCGGCCGGCGTAGCCTGAACCGATGTTCGCGATCCGCACCTACGCCTGCCCCGACTGCTCAGAAGCCAACGACGTCCACTCGATCATCTTGTCGCACAGCGAGCTCGCCGGAGTCGAGACCTGGGGAGTGTGCTGGTCGTGTTCGCGCGATTTCCACCTCACCGCCGATCGAAGGCAGCCGAATCACGTCGAACATCTGATCTCGGCGACGCGGTCGCCGATCGCCTCGAATGTCGTATTTCGGATGTGGCGCCCCCGGCTACGGTGACCGTAGAGGAGATCACATGGACATTGGCGAGCCGAAGAGAATCTGGGAGTCGGAGCCGCTCGAAGACCCGGAGCTGATCCCCGAGGAAGCCCAACCCGATCCACCGCAACGGGAGCAGGAGCCTGTCCCGGCACCGTAAGCCCAAGACCCGCGGCCTACTCGCCGTCGCGCTCACGGCCGGTTTGCTGGCGGGTTCGGCGCCGGTCCCGACAGCCGGAGCAGCGCCCGCCCCGCGATCCTTCACTCTCGCCGCCGCCGGCGACGTCCTCATCCATTCGAGACTCGCCGACCTTGCGGCGCGCAACGCGGCAGAGGCCGGTGGATGGGACTTCTGGCCCATGCTGCAGGCGATCGAGCCTTGGGTGGCGTCGGCCGACTTCTCGATCTGTCACCTCGAGAGTGTGCTGAGCAGCACCAACAGCAATCTCTCGTTCTATCCCCGCTACATAGCACCCAACCAGATCGCAGACGCACTGCAGGCTGCAGGCTGGGATGCCTGCTCGGTGGCCAGCAACCATGCCCTCGACGGCGGATTCGACGGCGTGACAGCGACGCTCGACGAGTTGGATGCCCGCGGCATAGGCCATTCGGGGACCGCACGCTCCCGCAACGAGCGACTCCCCAGCCTTTACGAGGTCAACGGCGTCACCCTCGCACACCTCTCCTTCACACAGCACTTCAACGGGCTCTCCGCCCCGGAAGACCGGCCGTGGGCCGCCAATGAGATCGATGTTGAGACGATCCTGTCCGACGCCAAATGGGCTCGCCGCCAGGGAGCCGAATTCGTGGTGGTCTCGTTGCACTGGGGAGTGGAGTACACCTCCAATCCGATCGGATATCAAAAGTCTGTTGCACAGGCGGTGCTCGAAGATCCGGCGGTCGATCTGATCCTGGGGCACCACGCGCACGTCGTCGAGCCAATCGGAATGATCGGAGGCAAATACGTAGTCTTCAGCATGGGAAACCACCTCTCGAACCAGCATCCGGCATGGGGCCCGGAGTATTACGCCACCAATGAGGGGCAATTGGTGTTCATCCACGTCGTAGACGGCCCCGATGGTCCCGCTG
>JAZGIX010000101.1:0-5274 GCA_036482315.1 Acidimicrobiia bacterium
CAAGTGCATCCATCTGGGGTCGCAATCCCGCCGCAATGGACTCGGCCACCCGCTGGGTGTTGCCGTACATGGACTCGTAGATAACGAGAGCGCGCGTGAAGGCTCCTTCGGAAGGTTCTCCAACAGCATGCACTCAAGAAGTGGGCGCTGCTAGAGGCGTTGGCCCCGTCAGACGATCTTGCGGTCCGATGCCCAGCGGGCCAGTTCGTGGCGATTGCTCAGCTGGAGCTTGCGCAGTACTGCGGTCATGTGGGTCTCGACCGTCTTAACCGAGATGCTCATTCGGGTGGCCACCTGCTTGTAGGCGTAGCCACGGGCGATCAACCGGAGCACCTCCCGCTCCCGGTCGGTGAGGAGGTCGAGTTCGGGGTCGGTGGGAACGTCCACCGAGCCGGCAAAGGCATCGAGTACGAACCCGGCGAGCCGTGGCGAGAACACGGCGTCGCCCTCATGGATGCGCCTGACTGCGGCCACCAGCTCATCGGGTCCGATGCTCTTGGTCACATAGCCGCGGGCACCGGCCCGGATCATGGCGATGACATCGTCGGGAGCATCGGAAGCAGACAGCGCCAGGAAGCGAAGATCGGGAGCCGCATCCAGCGTGTTCTTGACGACGGTCACTCCACCGCCACCAGGGATGTGGACGTCAACCAGGATCACGTCGGGTTTGGTCGCCAGGATCGCCTTGATCGCCTCGTCGACATCGGTGGCCGTGCCCACCACGTCCGCGTGCTCTGATAGCTCTGCCTCGACACCTGTGAGAAACAACTGGTGATCGTCCACGACGAACACCCGGATGCTCACGGCTTCACCCATATCCGGACCTCCGTTCCCTCACCCTCGGTGCTGGCAATTTCAGCTCCGCCACCGCTCCGCTTCATGCGTCCGATCATCGATGACGCAATTCCCTGCCGGTCTTCCGGGACCCGTTCGGGGTCGAACCCGACCCCCTGATCGGCCACGAATACTTCGATATGATCGCCGTCGCCCTCGAGGAACACCGAAACCTTCTCCGAGCCGGAGTGCTTGGCGGCATTTGTGATCGCCTCACCAACCGCCTGAGCCAGCGCATGGGTGCGGTCCGTCATCGCGGCATCCTCGCCCACGGCGACTACCTCGATCGGAATGTTGTACTCGTGTTCGGCTCTGCTGGCATGCTCGCGGATAGCGGCGCGCAATTTGCCCGGCGTGCCACCGGTGTCGTAGAGCCACGAGCGCAGCTCCCGCTCCTGAGCCCGAGCCAGTGTCGACATTCGTCGCGGGTCCTCGGTGCGTTGGATCAAGCTGAGGGTCTGCAGAACCGAGTCGTGGAGGTGGGCCGCCATTTCGGCTCTTTCGTCACTGCGGATTCGTTCCCGGCGCTCTGCGCTGAGATCGTTGACCAGACGGAGCACCCACGGTCCGAGGACGAGGAAGAGACCCGCCGCGGTCACCGCCACCGCCAGTGCAACGATGCCGGCCTGTTCGATCGCGTCGATGGAGCCGAGCAGAATGGTGGCGCCTCCAACGACGAGCACCGCCCCGATGACCACCCGAACCTTGCTGTTGGCCCCGGCGTCGCTGGTGATTCTGGCCAGCCAGTCGCGGTCTTCTCCGAAGCGGCGGGCGGTGATGGCGGCGACTCCGAATGCGAACAAGGTGACGGGGAGCACGATCGAGTCACCGAACCAGAGTCCGATGGAGCGCAGCAGTAGCAGGGAGCCCGCAAACATGATCCCAACAGCGGCGTGTTGCCGTGGTTCGAGGGGTTTGGCCTCTTCTCCCGTCCCCTCACGTGCCAACACCCACCCGATTGCATACAGGATGGCGCCGATGCCTCCTGCAAAGGTGAGGACGACGAAGGCGGCACGAATCAGGTCCGGTTCGATGCCGGTTCGGGAGCCCAGCCCCCCGGCCACGCCCGCCAGCACCCGGTTGTCGGTGCTACGCGGGATGAGCGAGAGGCCGCGTTTCGAGTTTGGGGAATTGTCCATGACCTACTCGAGATGATGTCATAGGCTCAGCAGGGCAACAACTGGGGAACCCCCTGACGGCTCTCGGGGTGCCTCAGGGTTGTAGTCGGGGCATACCCGATTGAGGAGATGCTGGATGCTTGAGAACGTATCGACATGGCACAGACATCAAATACTCAAGAGCGGGCGGATGTGAACCGCCCACCGGATGGGCGCCTGGTCCGCCCACAAGAAGGCAGGGTCATTGCGGGCGTCGCTCTGGCGGTGGCAGACCGGCTGGGAATGTCGCCCGGCGCGGTTCGGCTGATCTGGTTCGTGCTCGGCTTCTTCGGCGGATTCGGCCTGCTGCTGTACATCGCAGGCTGGTTGCTCATACCTGAGGAGGGGGCGAAGGAGTCGATTGCCGAAGACACGATGAGTCGGCTCGGCGACGCAACGGCCTGGCTCGGCGTCGGTCTGATCGTTATCGCCGCGGTGACGCTGATCACGATGCTCGGCTGGGTTCGTGCCGACCTGGCGTGGGCCGTCGCTCTGCTGGCCGTCGGGATCCTCCTCTATCAGGGTCATGTGGGGACGATCTTCGAACCGGGTGGCAAGCGTGATTCGGGCACCGACGTCCTCGACCCGGGCGCCGAGGAGACCGAAGGAGACGCCTTCGAGTCCCTTGACGAGGAGGTAGAGCTCGATGGCGGGGCCGATGTTCCCGTCGAGCCGGCTGGGCTTGTAGACAGGCCGGCGCCGCGCCGCCGACGGGAGAAGTCGATCCTCGGTCGCCTGACCATGGGCACGGTGTTCATCGTGCTCGGGCTCATGGCGATTCTGGACACCTCCAATCTGATCCGACCGGCTTTCAGCCATTACATGGCCGTTGCAGTCGGCATCATCGGTATCGGGTTACTGGTCGGTTCGGTCCTCGGTAGATCTCGCGGTTTGATCTTCGCCGGCGTCGTGTTGGTCCCGATCATGCTGGCCAGCTCGGTGGTGACGGCACGTTTCGGAGGCGGTTGGGGAGACCCGGTGTTTCGGCCGGCGACCGTGCGGGAGCTGGACAGCCACTACACGCTCACCGGTGGTGACATGGAAATCGACCTGCGTCGGGTCGACATCGGTGGCGAGGTCGTCGAGATAGAGGGAGACCTCGGTTTCGGGAGGTTGCTGGTGAAAGTTCCGCAGGGCGTCGGGCTCGACCTGACGGCTCATGTCGGATTCGGTGACCTGATCGTGTTCGGCGACCACAACGGCGGCGTGGATGTCGATCGACAGATTCGTGTCGATGGCGAAGGCGTCTTCGAACTCGATCTCGACGTCGGCTTTGGAGCACTCGAGATCGTGGAGGTATCACGATGAAGCAGCACCCATTCGATCCGGTCTCGGCGTTCTTTGGAATCATCCTCGGTGGGTCGGCGCTGGCGGTCACGCTGGCCGACGAACGGGTCTTCGACATCAGCAGTCGCTGGGTGTGGCCGGCGGTCATCATCCTCGCCGGGGTGCTCTTGCTGGGATCGGGCTTGGCAAAGGCCTCCCGTGACGAAGACTGATCCAGGTCTGGCCTGAGAAATGAGAGAGCCCCCGCGGTGGCGGGGGCTCTCTCGCGTACTCTGTCGATCAGTCGTCGTCGGATTCTCGACGCTTGCGCCACAACCACACCCCGGCTGCCAGCAGAGGTACCCACAGGAACGGAATGGCTGCTCCGGCACCGAGCACGATCACGCCGAAGAACTGCTGGAGAGCCTCCCAGGCGGAAGTGAGCCCGTCTGAGAATCCCGGCAGAGATGTATCGCGGGCGATCCTCAGGAACGCCTCTTCGATCTCTACTTCAACCTGAACCCGAAGCGGGTCGCCGTCCTCGTCGAGCGCGGTGACGTCGACACTGGGTGCGGTGAACTGGTCGGGGTCGGCTTCGGTTTCGAAGGCCAGGATGAGGAATTCTCCCGGCAACAGCGGAACCGTGAGGTCTCCCTCGACCACGACGACGTCGTCCTCATCCATGTCGAGTCCGAAGTCGCGCACCTCGATCTCCGCGAGCGGGGTATCGCCGGTGTTGGTGACTTCGAAGCAGATTGTGATCAGATCGCCCTCATCGACGGTGACCTCTTCGTTCCCTGGGCACCCGGCGCCACCGTCGTGGCCGAGGTAGCCGGTTTGGACCATCTCCAATGCCGGCTCAGGGATCTTCGGCGTGGGCTCGGTGAGGATGACGACGATTGTCGCCAGTGACACCAGATCGTCCAGGGTGCGCAGCTGGCCGCGAAGCACCTCGAGGTCGGTCTCGCGCTTGACCAACTCGGCCTCCAGCTCCACGACGTCTTCGATGTTGGTTGCTGCTTCGAGGAGTGTCCGCAGGCGTTCGACGCTCACCGCCGCAGTGGTGATTCGGCTCTCCAAATCGACGACACGTTCGGTGACGTCGTCGGCAAACACGGTCTGGCTCACCAATTCGCCGACCCCGGCCAGCCGGTCCAGGGCCTCGTCGAACCGGTCGGGACGCACCTTGATGGTGAGGATCGACCGAGGGCTGTCACCCGTCGTCGTCTCCTGCCCGAAGAGGGCTGCTCCGAGTCCGGCCAGGGCGTTTTCGATCTCGGCACCGGCAGCGATGACATCCTCGACCTCGATGTGGATGTTGGCGGTAAAGATGATCGACCGCCCCAGATCGACCAGATTCAGCGATGTCAGAACCGTCTGGGCATTGGTTTTGGGAGCCCCATCATCGAGAGCCTCCGGGGCACCTATGGCTCCCTCCGCGGAATCGGCGTCGAATGACCGGGCCTCGGCCGGTGCAGCCATGGTTGTGGCCGATGCGGCGTCTCCGCCGAATGAGGCTCTGGCAAGCGAACTGTCATCGTCGCCGCTACAGGCTGTTGCGACCAGCATTGTCACGACGGCCAGGATCAGGATTCTCAGTACGTTCCTCATGTCTTCCCTCTTGCTGTTTTCGCTTCGACGATCAAAGGGTCGGGCCGGGTTCCTTGAGCCTGGTTCCGAACGGCAGAAGTGCGTTCGATTCTGGACCTCTTACAGGCTCGCTCCGATCCCATCCAGGCCGCGGTGGCTCATCCACTGCCCCTCGTCATGGTGGGCCTCGGAGAGGATGCCGACCAGGGCCATTTGCTCACGAAATGCTCATTGCCCTCGAACATGAGTCGAGTATTCATATGCTCGTACGGCTGGGCCGCATATCACCCGGGGACCGAGATCGGGGCGTCGGACGGTTAGCGTTTCCGGCATGACCGATTCTCAGCGATCCGGGGTTGTGCAACGCTGGTTTCTCGGCATCGTGGCCGGCGGGTTCCTTGCGGGCGGTCTGGTACTCGCTCTGGTG
>JAZGIX010000102.1:0-2880 GCA_036482315.1 Acidimicrobiia bacterium
CCTTGTCGAGCTGAGTGCTTCTTCGGCCTCAGAGCAGCTATCCTACCAGCAACCTTGGCAAAGGGAGCTCCAGTCCTCGCATGGATGCTCTCCTGTAGATGTCACGGGTCCCACCAGCCAGCCCGAGAAGTATGACGCGGTCTCGAGTCCCCGAACAGGGTTGGAGTCGCCTTCATCAAGTCGAGCTGGACTCCTTGCCCAACTCGGCCGCCCGGGCGGCGCCCTGAGCGAGGGCGTCGACGACCGCGGCCTCGAACCCGTGCTGTTCCAGAACGGCAAGGCTCTCCACCGAAACGCCGCCGGGCGTGCTGGCTTCGGCGATGAGCTCGGCCGGGGCAGCCTGCCGCGATCGCCAGACGGCCATCGAGCCGACGATCGTCTGTGACGCGACTTGGGTGGCGACAGGCCGGGGCAGGCCGCAGCCCACGCCGGCGTCGATCAGAGCTTGGAAGAAGAGATACGTCGACACCGGACTGCTGAGGGAGGTGATGGCGTTGAGATGAGATTCCTCGACCTCCACCACCTCGCCCAAGGCGTCGAACAGCGCCAGAACCAGTTCGCGCTGGTCCGGCGTGACCGCCGGCGAGAACACCAACGGGGCGATGCCCTGGCCGACCCGGCTGGGTGGGTTCGGCAGCGCGCGCACCAGTGGCTGCTTCTCGCCCAGCGATTCGTAGGTGCTCAAGGGAATGCCCGCGGCGACCGAGACGATGACCTGGTCCGGACCCAGGCGGGCGGCCTGGAGGTCGGGCAGGATCGCTTGAACGACCTCGGGGCGCACGCAGATGAGAACGAGATCTCCTCTCTGGGCAGCCTCCACGTTGTCGACGGCTGGCGTGATCCCGAAACGACCCGAGAGATGCTCGCGCCTCGAGGGCGCGGGATCACTGACGATGATCCGGGCTCCGCTCAGGACCTTTCCCTGTGTCAGGCGGTGAATGATGATCTCCGCGATGTGTCCGCCACCGATCAGCGCGACCTGTCGATCTGCCAGCATTACGCGTCTCCTGCCGTCAGCAGCCTGCCCCAGCCACTGTCCAGTTGTGCGCTGCAATGAAACCCGAGTTGGCGCAGCTCCGCCGTCACATCGACCGGCAGTGCCTGGTCTTCCGTCTTCTGGTTCAGTACCCCTCCCATCAAGACCGGCACATCTAGATGGCGCTCGCGTAGCTCGGCGCGGAGTCGCTTGGCGTACTCCAGCGCCATGCCGTTGTGCGTACTGATCAGGATCGCATCCACCGGACGCGCTGCGACGGCTTCGGCGACGTCGGTCGGGTTCTGCTCCGCTCCGAGATTGACGATCTCGGCCCCCGACCGGCTCAACAACGCCTCCAACACATGGACAGCGTGTTCGTGCACATCTGTCGATGCGAGCAGCAGACGCCGATCGGTCATCACCTCCCGGATCTCGCCGCTGGAAAACCGGGGCAGGTACTGCTCGATCGTGTGCCGCGTCCGCTGGGAGAGATCCGTCGGCACCAACGGCCGGCGTTGCTGGATCGAGGGATCCCATTCGCCCAGTCCGAACGAGGCTTCGAACCGGGCTGGCCCGAGATGCTTGAGGACGTATAACAGCTGCACAGGATCAGCGATATCCACGCCGGTCTTCTCGAAGCCGTCGAGAGCCCGGTCACAGATCTTCTTGCCGGCGGAAACGACCCGCTGCGAAAACGCTCGCGCCGGACCGAAATCGACCCAGGGATGCATGCGACGCGCCGCGGCTTCCACCTGGCGGCCGAAGCTGTGACTGTCCGCTATCTCTTCCGCCGTCGGGATCCGTACCGCCTCGGTGATCGGTATGGGATGCACCGCGTGTCCGGTTGGAGATTCCAGTTGGGCCAGGATGTCCCACAGCAGATACTCGGCCGTGACGCCCCAATTGCGCGGGAAGTTGTGCGTTGCCGAGATCGTCTCGCCATAGACCATCGAGCCCAGACAGTCGTCCCCATGGATCTCTTTCAAGGCGAAGACCCAACCCGCGCGCTTGACCGGATCGCTGGTCAGGCCACCGATGCAGTGGGACAGCTTGGCGCCGAGTAGCTCCTCGACGACGTAGCGCTCGAGGAACGCCCATCCGGCGACTGTGGTGCAGTCCTGGAAGAGGGCACCGAATCCGTCCTCCAGGTAGGAGTGGAGCATCAAGCCCTCATCCCGTCGCTTGGCCAGGATAGCGATGGCACGCACGGTTTCGGCGACCGTGGCGACCGGGTCGTCCCACATCGGCGCCTCGTGGGCGAAGTACTGGGAGAGATTGCCGATCGTCGTGACGCCCGCCTCGAGTGCGTGGACCGTATTCGTAGTGGCGGCGGGGAAACCGATCATGAAGTCCCCCATGTGCGGCTGAATCGGGACGGTGTGGCTCAATTCGCGCCACTGCTCGGTCGTCGTCAGCATCGGGCCCGTTTCAGCCGGAATACCTTCTCGGAACTCCTCTGGAACGGCCATCCGGCGATCCAGGCAAATGCCCGCTCGATCGATCACATACCCTTCATGCTGCGCTACTCGATGGATGTGGCGGAGGGCTTCGGCGGTTGTGGGCCATGAACCCAATCCGATATGGGCGTGGTACATCACGGTGCCGTCACGGATGCACCGCTGCTTGTATTCCGCCTCGGATGAGACGCCCATCTCTTGACTGAAGAGAGAACGCCCCAGCTCGAGGTCATCAGCGATCGTGTGCCCCTCGGCGATGAGCGTGTTCGGATTCGGAAGTTCCGCGCTCGATAGGCTCTGAATGCGGTGTCGAAGCTCAGAAGGGCTCATCCGTGTGCTCCGGTAGCTGTTCGGCGATCTTCAATCACTGGTTCAACAGGGTACACCGATGATCGTGGAGCCGGTAGGAGGGGCGGGATACGATTACCCGACTTTGATCGGCCAGAC